>CAMDXD010000304.1 GCA_945877995.1 Bordetella parapertussis | reverse complement strand
CGATCCGGGATTTTCGCGCGCCCGATCGCGACAGCGGTGGCATCGACATCATGGACGAGGTGGTACCGAAGGCGACCTCCCGGGGCATGAAAGTCTATGCCTGGATCAACGAAAGCCCTTTCGACCTGGTATCGAAACATGTGCCCGGCTACATCCACTGCCTGGAAGAGGACATGTGGGGCCGCAAGGCGTGGCCGGGCTGCTTCAACAACCCCGACTTCAAGGGGCTGCATCTCGGCGTGGTCGAGGAGCACGTCAAGCACTACGATCTCGCTGGCGTAGCGCTGATCTCCGAGCGACGCGGCCCGCTGGGCAATGTGCTCAATCTGGCCCACAACAGCCGCAACGGAATGCATCCCACCTGTTTTTGCCAGTACTGCCGCGCGATCGCGCGCGAGCGTGGCATCAACGTCGATCGTGCGAAGGCAGGCTACGTGGCGCTGTCCGAGTTCATCGCCAAGGCGGCCAAGAAGGAACGTCCGGTCGACGGCTATTTCGTGGAGTTCTGGCGGATCCTGCTCAATTACCCGGAGATTCTTTCGTGGGAGAAGCTGTGGACCGACGGCCAGTTGCAACTGTACAAGGACATCTACGGCACGGTGAAGGCCATCGATCCGAAGAAGGAGGCCGGCTTCCACATCGTGCACGTGCATTCGTTCAGCCCGCTGTACCGCGCAATCATCGACTTCTCCGAGCTCAAGCGCTACGCCGACTGGTTGAAGCCGGTGCTGTACCACAACTGCGCGGGGGTACGGTTCCAGAACTACGTTCGTGACCTGTGCGGCGGCGTGTTCGCGGACTCTACCCCGGACAAGGTCTACCGCATGTACTACGACTTCCTCGGCTATGAAGAGGCGCCGCTCGAGGAACTGCACAAGACCGGGTTCAGCGCCGATTACGTCTACCGCGAAACCAGGCGCAGCGTGGCGGCAGTGAACGACGAGATTCCGATCTACCCGGGAATCGACGTGGACATCCCACCGGGCCGGCCGCCAGCCCCGGAGAACAAGCGCTCCACGCCCGAGGACGTGGGCGATGCGGTCAAAGCCGCCTTCCGCGGTGGCGCGCGCGGTGTGGTGATTTCGCGCAAGTACTCCGAAATGTTCCTCGACAACCTCAGCGCCTGCGGGGATGCAGTGAGAAGCCTGCGCTGAGGCTGAAGGCGTCTATTCCGCGGTCGCACCCGAGAGTTTTACCGCCCTGCCCCACTTGTCGATCTCCGACTTGATGAAGGCCTGGAATTGCTCGGGTGTGCTGGTTGCAGGCTCGAAGTTGTTGGCGATCAACTTCTCGCGGTGACCCGGGTTGCGGATGATCTTCACGATCTCCGTGTTGAGCAGGTCGATCACGCTGCGCGGCGTGCGGGCGGGTGCCACCAGTCCGTACCAGACCGCGGCCTCGAAGCCATTGATCCCCGACTCATCCACGGTGGGGATGTTGGGCAGGGTGCTCATGCGGGTGGCACTGGTCACGGCCAGCGCACGCAGCTTGCCGCTCTGCACGTGCGGCATCGAACCGGGTGCCGAGGCGAAGCTCAACTGGATCTGGCCCGCGAGCAGGTCGGTGGTGGCTACCGCCGCCCCCTTGTAGGGGATATGGACGATATTGATCTTTGCCATGTGCCGGAAGAGTTCGGTCGCAAGGTGCGCGGCGTTGCCGGTGACCGCGCCATAGTCGAGTTCACCCGGCCGCGCCCTGGCCAGGCGGATCAGTTCCTGCAGCGTCTTCGCCGGCACCGAGGGGTGCACCACGACCACGTAGGGGGCGGTGCCCATCAGGATGATCGGCGCGAAATCCCGCACCGGATCATAGGGTAGCTTGCTGAACAGGCTCGGATTGATCGCCAGATTCCCGGGCCCGGCGAGGAAAAGCGTGTAGCCATCGGGCGGTGCCTTGGCGACCATCTCCGCAGCGATATTTCCTGCCGCACCGGGCCGGTTGTCGATCACCATAGGCTGGTTCAGTGTGGCGGAGAGGGGACTCGCGATGATGCGGCCGATCATGTCGGTGGGACCGCCCGCCGTGAGCGGGACGATGAAGCGGATCGGCTTGGCCGGGAAGGACGGCCTGTCCTGGGCGTGAGCGGCGACGGCGACAAGTGCGAGCGTGCCGGTGACTGTGAGCACGGAAAAAAACGATCGATCGAGCGACATCCATCCTCTCCTCAGGACTGTGGTTCTTGGACCCGGCACTCTGAAGCTCGATGATCGTAACGCAGAACGCACCAGCCAATCGGCGCTGCAGCCCACAAGCTCGCACGGCTCATCTACACGATACTGACCAAGGGGGAGGCGTACATCGACCGAGCGGGCCCCACGCGTTCGGACAGTTTGCCTGGAGCTTAAGTGGAGTCTCTGCCGGTTGAAGGTCGGTCACTGCGCCGATGGGCGCGATGGCTGACGAAGCCGTGCAAGAACCCCAGCGGCAGACAACACCCAGCCGGGAGGCCGCCATGTCCGTCCTCGTGCTCACATCAACGCATCGTTACGCCGCAAATCGGGTGGTTATGCAGACCTTCCCTACCGCCTGCGTTCGCCATGCCTTGGGTCTCGAAGACTGGCACGCACCACGAGAATGCGAATCGTGCCGGCGGTTTCCCTAGACGCGCCACCGCCCGAAAGGATCAGATCGAACATGCTTCAATCCAGTCACCTGAGTTCGTACCAGACACCACGTCCGCTGCCCTGCTGAGTCAAATGACCGTGCTCGACCAGTTTGCGGAAATGCTGCTTGAGCGTGTTTCGACTGACACCCGTCAACCTGATCGCATCGCCGATCGTGACGCGGCCGTGCTCGCGGGCAAGTTCGACGATCTGCAGTGACAGCTCGGGCAGGGCAGCCAGTACGATCTTCTCGCGCTCTACTTTCTTTTCCAGCCGGCGCACCTGCTCGGCCAGTGACCGCAGGAAGAACACCAGCCACGGTTGCCAGTCGGGAGCATCTGTCCGGATAGACCCCTGCGTCTGCCGCAAGGCAAGGTAGTACGCCTCTTTATTCAGCTCGATCACGCTCTCGAGCGAGCTGTAGGGCACATAGGCGTAGCCCGCCTGGATGAGCAGCAAAGTCGTCAAGACACGACTGAGGCGGCCATTGCCATCCTGGAACGGGTGGATCTCCAGGAACACCACGATGAAGATGGCAATGATCAGAAGCGGGTGCAACTGCGCCTGGTCGCGCTCACTGTTCACCCAGGTAACCAGTTCAGCCATCAGACGGGGCGTATCGAACGGGCTTGCCGTCTCGAACACGATCCCGATCTGCACGCCGTCTTCATCGAACGCGGCCACGCTGTTCGAGTGGGTCTTGTACTGTCCACGGTGCCGCGAGTCCTTCTCGCTGTGGCGCAGCAGGATCTGGTGCAGTTGCTTGACGTGGTTTTCGTCGAACGGAATGTCGCGCCAGGCGCTGAACACCAGGTCCATCAGTTCGGCGTAGCCGGCTACCTCCTGCTCATCACGGGTCTCGAAAGACTGGATGGCCAGGTTGGAAAGCAGCTTCTCAACATCCCTGTCGGACAGCTTGCTGCCCTCGATACGGGTTGACGACCCGATACTCTCGACGGTGGCCACCCTGCGCAAGGCAGACAGACGATCAGGCGCAAGGGTGCCCAAGGCACGCCAGGCGCCTTTGAACTCATCGATCCGAGCGATCAGGCGCAGGATCTCGGGAGTGATCCGGAGGGTGTCAGAGCGGAGCATGGAACCAAGAATACACCCAATAACACCCATTTAAGGATGTCAGTGGGTATTCCGGCGCAACGCATGTCAGCCTTTCGGAATCCTGATCGGGTGCGGGCTGCATCGTATCGAACGCTTCATGCGAGAGCGTGCGCTGCGTGCTCGACATGAGCCGAGCCGGTGAGGTCTGGGACAGCTCGTCGGCCATCGGGTTCGCCAATCCGATGCGTCATAAGTATGATCAAATAAAGATTCTTACCGCCCACTGGAGTCAGCATGTCGACGATCGAACGCATGACCATCACGATGCCGGCCGATATGGCCGCTGGCGTCAAGGCTGCGGTGGAGGCCGGTGACTACGCCTCCACCAGCGAGGTCGTGCGCGATGCCTTGCGTGACTGGAAGCTGCGCCGCGCAGTTCAGCTGCAGCAGATGGAGGCACTCAAGGCCGACATCGACCGGGGCCTGGCCGATGTCGCCGCAGGCCGGGTCAAGGCGTTCGATGCTCAGCGTATCGTCGAGCGAGGGAGAAAGCTATTAGCGAACCGTTGAGCCTGCGGCTGACCGAAACCGCTGAAGACGATCTGTCCGAGATCTGGGCCTACCTCGCGTCCGAAGCCTCCGAGGCTGTCGCCACCCGCTTCGTCAAATCGATCGAGAAGACCTTCGCAACCTTGCAGCACGCGCCGGCCATCGGCACTCGGCGCGAACGCTTTGCGCCTGGCCTCAGGGTGATCTTCCAGTCGCCCTACGCAATCTACTACCTGCCGTCAGAGCAGGACATCCTCATCGTGCGTGTGCTTCACGGCGCGCGCGACGTCGCAGCCGTTGCCGATCTCGGTGGATTTGAAGGGTGACCCATCCAGTCGAGATCATCCATCCGTTCTTCGATGGCAACGGGCACGAGCGAGGACGTCGAAGCATTGCAAGCGCTTCAACGTGTCCACCAAAAGTACGCCGCCGTTAAGGTCCCATCCACAAGCGCCTGCAGACCAGGGCGTCACCCCCTCCGCAGCTCCCACCACGATCCGGCACTGCCGAGGTGGCCCCACCGCGCCAGTTCCCCCGAAGTCAGCGCTAGGAAGTCCTTGCTGTGCAATTCTGCGACCATCGATCGCGCCGCATCTCGCGTGGCAACCGGCCGCACCAATGGCGGCAGCGGCACCGGCACGCCATCGGCCCAGACCCCGACCGATTCGGGCAGCGCCGAGTTGGGTCGGTACTCGAGTTGCACGCGAACGCGGTGGCCGATGCCGGCCTGCACGCACTGCAGCGCCAGCCGGCGCGCGAGCAGCCCGCCGACGCGGTCGGGTTTGTGGAAATCCTTCCCGCTCCAGGCGCCGCCGCCGATGGGCACGCCGGGGCCGTAGGCGTCCATCACCAGCTTCTTGCCAGTGGTGCCGTTGTCGCCGGTCGGCCCGCCGCACAGGAACATGCCTGCGGCGTTGACGGTGAGGTCGGGCAGCTGGCCCGTTCCATGCCCGTCGAGCGCGTCATGCAGCGCGCCCTGTGCATGCCTTCGCAACGCGAGCCAGTCGGCGTCTTCGGCGTGGTGCAGCGACAC
>CAMDXD010000303.1 GCA_945877995.1 Bordetella parapertussis | reverse complement strand
GGCGACGGTCGGCACCTCGGGCAGTTGCGGCGACCGCTTCAGGCCGGATACGGCCAGTGCACGCACCCGGCCGGACCGCGCATGCGGGACGATCTCGGCGACGTTGCCGAAGTAGGCGACGACCTGCCCCCCGACCAGTTCGGCCACCGCCACCGAACCACCCTTGTACGGAATGTGGTTCATCTCGATGCCCGCCCGCGACAGGAACATCGCCATCGTCAGGTGGGTGCCCGCACCCGTGCCGGCGGAACCATAGGGCATCGCGCCCGGACGCGCCTTCGCGAGCGCCACCAGGTCCTTCAGCGACTTCGCCGGCAGCGACGGATGCACGCCCAGCCCGTACGGATTGGTACCGACGATCGACATCGGCGCGAAGTCGCGGGTCGCGTCGTAAGGCACCTTGGCCATCGCGGGATAGATCGCCAGCTGGGTCGGCGTGCCCATCAGCATCGTGTAGCCGTCGGCCGGCGCGCGGGCGACCAGTTCGGTGGCGATGCTGCCACTGGCGCCGGGACGATTTTCCACGATGACATTCTGGCCGAGCCGTCCGCTGAGCCACTCCGCCGAGATGCGCGCGATGCTGTCGGTATTGCCACCAGCGCTGAACGGGACGATCACGCGCGACGGGCGCTGCGGCCATTCCTGCGCAGCCGATGGTGCTGCCTGCAGGGCCAGCGCCACGGCGATGGCCGCCACGGCCGGGATTGCGGTACCTCTGATCGCGGACGGGCTCATCGACGGTGCTCCTTTTGCTGGGGGGGAGAGACAATGCATGTCGTGAAAAGCGAATCCCGTGCCAGTGATCCGGCGGCACGCCCATGTCACGCAGCGAGCACGCCGCTTGACGCCGACCTTGCCGCGGCACAGGCGCGATGCACATGGTCGATCGCCGCCTGGCGCGACCCGGGCGCGTCCCTCGCGTCAAGGTGCACGAGCAGCCTGCGCAACTCGGCCGCGCTCTCGCGCGCACGCCCCGCGCACTGCATCGAGCGGGCGCGCAGGAAAGTGATGCGCGCGACCAGCCCCTGCAGCAGCTCGGCGATCACCGCGCTGTCGCAGCCGCCGAGCATGGCATCATAGTAGCGCGAAGTCGCCGCCAGCCGGTCGGCCGGGTCACGCCGCGCGACCGCGCGCTCGAAGTCGGCGAGCGCCGCACGCATCCCGCGCAGCGCTTCGGCATCGAGGCGGGTGGCCGCGCGGAACGCCGCTTCGCCCTCGAGCATCGCCCGCACGTCGTAGATCTGCTCGGCCTCGGCCCATGAAATGGCAGCGACAGACGGCCCGCGATTGGGCACCAGGGTGATCAGCTTTTCGGCCGCCAGCATGCGCAGGGCCTCCCGCAGCGACGCCCGGCTGATGTCGAGGCGGCGGCAGAGGTCGGCCTCGACCAGCCGTTCACCCGGCTGGAACACGCCCGAGAAGATCGCCTGGCGCAGGTTCTCCGCCGCCAGGTGCAGGACGGTTTTCGGCACGACCTTGAGGTCCATAGGGTCCAACGACGCCATCGCGGTCACCGGGCGGTGCCGGCTGCCACGCCGCGCTGGCGTTCGCCGAGCCTGGAGAAGGTGACGTACTCGGGGCGGAACCACGGCTCGGTGGCGATCGCCAGCCGTGCGCTGCTGGCCCGCGCAGCGGCGCGCTCCGGCGATTCGAGTGCCGCACGGTCGCCCAGGTAATGAACGGTGAGGTGCGTCCAGCGGCCCGGGTCGCCGTCGACCACCTCGAAGCGCCGCGCCATCCACCAGTCGGGGCACTCGAGCAGCCGCGGCAGGTGCTCGCGGTCGTACCATTCGGCGAATGCGGCACGGCGCGCCGCCGGGACCTGGAAGAAGACGGCGAACAGCAGCGGCGCCGACAGCGGATCGCCCGGCAGCCCCGTGCGGCGCTGCTCCCCGACCTGGTTGCAGATGTAGCGGGTGAAGCCGGCGACGCCGCCCAGCATCCGGCGCGTCTGCTCGCTCGGCTGCCCTTTCACCTTCGAATACTCGGGCGTCTTGAGGTCGCCCGCATTGCCCATTTCGTAGACCGCCAGGTAGCTGGCGCTGGCGGTGGCACGATAGCGCTGGGCACTCGCGAAACCCGGGCAGGCCATGCGCACCGGGATATGCTCGGTGTCGTACCAGTCGTTGAATTCCGCCTCCCATGCCGGCTGCGGCGTCATCTCGGAGAACAGGATGGTGGAACCTTGCATGGCGGCGTCCGGGTCGGTGGGGGGCTGCTTGACAAGCATTGTCTGACAATCTTATTTTCACCGCTCGCGCCGTGTCAACCGCGCCACCGCGCCACCGCGCCACCCAAAAGGCCCAGATGAAACTCACCGTGCGCCGTACCTATACCATCGTCGACACCCTGTTCGAGGAATCCGGACGCGCCGGCGATCCGCCGCTGCGCAAGGTGGCCGCGATCGCCATCGTCGCCAATCCCCATGCCGGCGGCTACGTCGATGACCTGAAGCCGATGATCGAGGCCAGCGTCGCGCTCGGCCACCAGCTCGCCGAGGCGGCGGTCGCCGCGCTGGCACCCTACACCGCGCAGAGCTACGGCAAGGCCGGCATCGTCGGCCTGCTGGGCGAGCAGGAGCATGCCAATGCGCTGCTCACCACCGCGTTTGCCGAACCGCTGCGCCTGGCCCTGGGCGGCGGCAAGGCGTGGATCTCGTCCTGCACCAAGCGCGCCGCGCCCGGCACCACCATCGACGTGCCGCTCGCGTCGAAGGATGCGCTGTACGTGCGCTCGCACTACGATGGCATGTCGGTGAACCTGCCCGATGCGCCGATGCCCGACGAGATCGCGGTGATCTTCTGCGTCGCCAACCGCGGCCGGATCAACGCCCGGGTCGGCGGCCTGAAGCTGGCCGATGCAAAGGGCCAGGACGGCCTCACCTGATACACCAACCTGCCCGCCTTCCTGCGGGCACGCACCTTCCACACCTCGAAGCCCGGAGAATCCCATGAAGACCGCCATCGTCAACCTGGCCACGATCGTCACCGGCGACTGGCGCGACCCGATCGCCAGCGGCGACACCATCCTGATGGCCGACGGGAAGATCCTCGAGGTCGGCACCGTATCGGCCGACAAGGTCGAGGCGTGCGACGTGGTGATCGATGCCGGCGGTGCGACTGCGATCCCGGGCCTGATCGACTCGCAGGTGCACAACACCTTCGGCGACTACACGCCGCGCCAGAAGACGGTCGGCTTCCTGGAAAGCTACGTGCACGGCGGCACGACCACCGCGATCAGTGCCTCGGAGGTGCATGTGCCGGGGCGTCCGAAAGACCCGGAGGGCGTCAAGGCGCTCGCGGTCGCCGCCATGAAGTGTTTCGAGCACCTGCGCCCGGGCGGCATGAAGGTCCATGCCGGGTCCATCATCCTTGAACCGGGACTGGTCGAGGCCGACTTCGCCGAGGTTGCCTCCAAGGGCCTGTGGCTCGCCAAGGCCGGTTTCGGCGCGGTGAAGACGCCATTCGACTATGTGCCGATGATCGGCTGGGCGAAGAAGCACGGCATGATCACGACCGTCCACACCGGCGGCTCGTCGATCCCGGGCTCCTCCGGCATCTGGGCCGACCACCTGCTGGCCATGCAGCCCGACGTGTCCTTCCACATCAACGGCGGCCCGGTGGCGATGCCTGACACCGACTTCCCGCGCATCCTGCACGAGAGCACGATCGCGATGCAGGTCTGCACCGCCGGCAACCTGCGCACCCTGCTGATGCTCGGTGACATGGCGCGCGAAGCCGATCAGTTCGATCGTTTCCTGATCGCCACCGACACACCGACCGGCTCCGGCATCATGCCGCTGGGCATGATGTACACGATCACCCACCTGGCGAGCCTCACCCGGATGCCGGTCGAGTGGGCGATCGCCGCCGCCACCGGCAACAACGCGACCATCTACCGGTTGAACAGCGGCTTCCTGCGCGCCGGCAAGGATGCAGACGTAGTCATCCTGGACGCCTGTGTCGGCGGGACGAAGCACAATGCCCTTGACGCCTTGCGCAACGGCGACATCGCCGCGGTGGCTGCCGTGGTCACCGACGGGGTACCGCGCTTCGTGGGCCGCAGCCGCAACACGCCGGCCCCGATGAAGACGGTGCGCGTGGCGAAGACCACGATCATGCAGAACTTTTCCGGGGAGGCGCACTGATGGCGTCCGATGGCAACGGCCATGTGCTGGTGTCCGGTGGCGGCCCGACCGGCGCGGTTGCGGCGCTCGCCTGCGCGCAGCGCGGCTTCCGCGTCACCCTGATCGAGACCGCCAGCGAGATCGACGACAACCCGCGCGCGGCGACCACGCATCCGTCGACGCTCGAATACATCGACCGGTTGGGCTTCGTCGACGAGTTCATCGACAAGGGACTGGTCTGCCGCTACTTCCAGTTCTGGGACCGCGACACGCAGACGCGGGTCGCGCAGTTCGACCATGAAATCCTCCGCGACGAGACGAAGTTCCCGTTCGCGGTGCAGACCGAGCAGCACAAGCTGGTGCAGATGCTGCTGCCGAAGATCCGCGCCTTACCCGGCTGCAGCGTCGAACTGGGCGCCGAGGTGGTCGACGCGGTGCAGGACGAGCACAAGGTCACGGTCACGGTGCGCCGCGACGGCGAGCTGTCGAAGATCGACTGCGACTGGCTGGTCGCCGCCGACGGGGGCCGCAGCACGATCCGCAAGCAGCTCGACATCCCGTTCGAGGGCTTCACCTTCCCCGAGCGCTTCACGGTGCTGACCACGGTGCACGACTTCGAGCGCTCGCTCGGCTGCTGTTACCGCAACTACCTTGCCGGCTCCGAGGAATGGGCGATGATCTTCAAGGTCGCCGGCGACGACATGAAGGGCCGCTGGCGCGCCGTCATGCCGACCCGCGAGTCCGAGACCGACGAGCAGGCACTGGCCGACGCTTCGGTCATCGGCCGGATGCAGGGCCTCGACCGCAGCTGCACGCTCGACGACGTCGTGCACCGCAAGATCTACAACGTGCACCAGCGGATTGCCGCGAAGTTCCGCGTCGGCCGCATCTACCTCGCCGGCGATGCGTCGCACCTGAACAACCCGATCGGCGGGCTCGGGCTCAACTGCGGCATCCACGACGCGATGGAGCTCGTCGACACGCTCGAAGCCGCCCGCGCCGGCGCCGACGAGGCGCGCCTCGACCGCTACCAGCGGCGGCGGCGTACGCTCAACGCCGAGTTCATCCAGGAACAGACCATCAACAACAAGAAGCGCCTGGAAGAGAAGGATCCC
>CAMDXD010000302.1 GCA_945877995.1 Bordetella parapertussis | reverse complement strand
CGACGCCGACCTGCGCGAGGCGCTGTCGGCGACGCTTCAGTTGAACGGGTACAACGTCATCGAGGCTATCGACGGCGAGAGTGCGCTGGTTGCGCTGGCGCGCCAACCGGTCGGTCTGCTGATCAGCGACGTGCAGATGAAGCCGATGGACGGCCATGCGCTGCTGGCGAGGGCGCGCAGCGAATATCCGGACGTGCCGGTGATCCTGATGACCGCGTACGGGATGATCGACAAGGCGGTGTCGGCGATGCGCGCTGGCGCCGTGAACTACCTGACCAAGCCATTCGAACCGGGCCGCCTGCTGGAAGAGGTTGCCTGCCACATGCGGCCGGCGCCGGTCGCAGCCGGTCGACAGCGCCGGGCCGGCGGGGATGGCGTGGTTGCGCACGACTCGTCCACCCTTGCGGTGCTCGAGCTCGCACGGCGAGTGAGCGCGACCGATGCGACGGTGCTGATCACCGGTGAGTCCGGGACGGGCAAGGAGGTGTTCGCGCGCTTCATCCACCGGCATTCCGGCCGCGCGGCTGCCCCGTTCGTGGCGATCAACTGTGCCGCGATTCCCGAAAACCTGCTCGAGGCGACGCTGTTCGGGTACGAGAAGGGGGCGTTCACCGGTGCTAGCCAGGCGACGGCAGGCAAGTTCGAGCAGGCACAGGGGGGCACCCTGCTGCTGGACGAAGTGTCCGAGATGCCGCTGCCGCTGCAGGCCAAGCTGCTGCGCGTGCTGCAGGAGCGGGAGGTCGAGCGGGTGGGCGGCCGCCGGCCGATACTTCTCGACATCCGCGTGCTGGCGACGTCCAACCGGGACATGGCGGCCGAGGCGCGGGCCGGGCGTTTCCGGGAGGATCTCTACTACCGGCTGAACGTGTTCCCGATCGAGCTGCCGCCGTTGCGCGCGCGCCCGCTCGACATCCTGCCGCTGGCACGGGAGGTCATTGCGCGGTTCGCAGCCGGACGCGAGATCAGCCTGTCGCCCGCGGCGGAGCGTTCGTTGACCACCCACCGGTGGGCCGGTAACATCCGCGAACTTGAAAACGTCCTGCAACGCGCGCTGATTCTCGCGCAGGGGACGCTGATCGAGGTCGGCGACCTGCACCTGCCCGCCGCCCCGGTGGCGGCAGGGGCTGCCGCCATGTGGCAGGAATTGCCGCCTTCGACGTTGGTCGTCGATCCCGCAGATCGGGAAGGCAGTGGCCCGGTGGCGCCGCCGCCGGAAATGCTGGACATCAAATCGCTGGAACGCAGGCATATCCTCGAGGCACTGGCCGCCGCTGGCGGTTCGAGGCGGAAGGCAGCGGCCCGCATGCAGATGAGCGAGCGGACGCTGCGGTACAAGCTGGCGCAATACCGCGCCGCCGGTTGGCTCGACGGCGTGGCGCAGGACGTTGATGATGGCTCGGGCGCGTGAATCGGAACGCATGTACGAGCGGTGGCACGGGCATTGCTGTAGCCTTCGGTACATGGTATTCCCATCCTGATCCAACCGAGCCGGTGAACCCGGCAGCGAGCCCCTCCCGATGAGCACTTCCGGTATCGACCAGATGATGCGAGAACTGCGCTCCGCCGCCGCCCAGGCCGGCGGTGGCGCACGCGATGGCGTTGACGCAGCTGGGTCGACCGGCGCACCCGACTTCGCCGCGATGCTGCGTTCATCGATCGACAGCGTGAATGCCGCCCAGCAGGATGCCCAGAAGGTCCAGCAGGCCTTCGATGCAGACGCCCCCGAGGCGAACCTCCAGGAGGTAGTAGTTGCGATGCAGAAGGCCAGCCTGTCCTTCCAGACGATGGTCCAGGTCCGAAACCGGCTGGTTACCGCCTACCAGGACATCATGAGCACGCAGGTATAGTGGGTTCCGACCGAAGCTAGGCGATGGCGCAGGCCCCCACTTTCCCTCCAGCCCCGCCGCCCGCCTCGACGCCTCTGTTGCAGGGGTTTTTCCGTCTCACCAATGTTCAGAAGTTCGTGGTGCTGGTGGGGGTCGCGGCCGCGGTTGCGATCACGGTCGCATTCGTGTCGTGGGCTCGCACGCCCGACTACAAGGTGCTGTTCAGCAACGTCACCGATCGGGATGGCGGGGCGATCATTTCGGCCCTGCAGCAGATCAACGTGCCCTATCGCATGTCCGAAGGGGGCGGCGCGATCCTTGTTCCTTCCGACCGCGTCTATGAGTCCAGGCTGAGGTTGGCTCAGCAGGGCCTGCCGCGCGGGGGCTCGATCGGCTTCGAACTGCTCGAGAACCAGCGGATCGGCACCAGCCAGTTCGTCGAACAGGTCAACTTCCAGCGCGCGCTCGAGGGCGAACTGGCGCGTACGGTCCAGGCGCTGGGTTCGGTACAGGGGGCCCGCGTCCATCTGGCGATTCCACGGCCGAGCGTGTTCGTCCGCGACCAGCAGAAGCCCAGCGCTTCGGTGCTGGTAAGTCTGTTTCCCGGGCGCACGCTCGATCCGGCGCAGTTGGCCGGGATCACCCACCTGGTTGCCAGCAGCGTGCCGGAACTCGCACCTTCGGCCGTTACCATCGTCGACCAGGCTGGCAATCTGTTGACACAGAACCCGAGCGCGCGCGAGGGTAATGCGGGGCTCGATGCCGGGCAGCTGAAGTACGTGCAGGCAGTCGAGCAGAATTTCGTGCGCAGGATCGAGGCGATCCTCACGCCCATCGTCGGCCCGGGCAACGTGCGTGCGCAGGTCACGGCCGAGCTCGACTTCTCTGCCGTCGAGCAGACTGCCGAGACCTACAAGCCGAACCCGTCCGCCGAGCAGGCGATCCGCAGCCAGCAGACGGTCGAGACCCTCGGCGATAACCCGCGCGATGCTAGCGGCGTCCCCGGGGCGCTGTCGAACCAGCCCCCCGGCACCGCTACCGCGCCGCTCAATGCCCCGGGCAAGGGCGCTGCGAAGGGTGCGCCCGGCGAACCAGCACCGTCGGGCAATACGCACCGGGAAGCCACGACCAACTACGAGCTCGACAAGACCATCACGCATACCCGGGCCGAGGTCGGTGCGGTGCGGCGGCTTTCGGCCGCGGTGGTGGTCAACCACCGCCGCGAGGTGAAGGAGGGCAAGGCCGAGGCTACCCCGCTGCCCGAAGCCGAGATCGCGCAGCTGAACAACCTGGTGCGGCAGGCGATAGGCTTCAACGAGAAGCGCGGAGATGCCGTGAATCTGGTCAATGCCGCGTTCAACGAGACCGAGCGTGTCGAGGTCGCGGGGCCGACCCTGGTCACCGAAGTCACCCAGAGGCTGTTGGGGAACATCAACACGGTGCTCTGGACGCTGGCGGCCATCGTGGCGGCGCTGTTCGTCTACCTGATGGTCCTGCGCCCGGTTCTGCGCGACCTGGCACGGGCAGGCGAGCGCGACATCGCGTCCCGGGAAGCTTACGCCCAGGCGATGGCTGCCGCTGGCGGCGGCGCTGCAGGCGGCTCCGCCGAAGGGGGGGGCAGTGGTTCCGCGCCACCGATCCGGACCGGCGGACGGGAGTTCGAGGCTGACCTGCAGGCGGTGAAGGATCTGGCAAAGCAGGAGCCGCAGATCGTCGCGAACGTGGTCAAGGGCTGGGTCGGCCGGGAATGACCACCGGCGGCCGCCGGACAGCGGACGGCGCTGGAACCGCTGGGACAAGTATCATCACGCCATGAGCGAAGACGGTATCCGGAAAAGCGCGATCCTGCTGATGTCCATCGGCGAGGACGAGGCGGTCGAGGTATTCAAGTACCTGTCCCCGCGCGAGGTGCAGAAGCTCGGCGCAGCGATGGCCGAGCTGCAGAACGTCGAGCGCGAGCAGGTCGAGGACGTCCTGCGCGACTTCCGCGAGCAGGCCGGCGTGAAGACCAGCATCGGGCTGAATTCGGACGTCTACATCCGTTCCGTGCTGACCAAGGCCCTCGGTACCGAGCGGGCCTCGGGCGTGATCGACCGCATCCTGCGCGGCAACGATACCGGCGGCATCGAGGCGCTCAAGTGGATGGATGGCCCATCCATCGCCGACGTTATCAAGAACGAGCATCCGCAGGTCATCGCGACCATCCTCGTCCACCTCGAGCGCGACCAGGCGGCCGACGTGCTGACCCATTTCGTCGAGCGGCTGCGCAACGACGTGATGCTGCGAATCGCGGCGCTCGAGGGGATACAGCCGTCCGCGCTCAGCGAACTGAACGATGTACTGATCGAGTTGCTGCAGGGGGCCGGCAAGGTCTCGAAGAACGCCCTGGGCGGCGCCACGGTGGCGGCCGAGATCCTGAACAACCTGGGTACTTCGCTCGAGGCCTCGGTGATCGCCTCCCTGCGCGAGCATGACGCCGAACTCGCGCAGCAGATCGAGGACCAGATGTTCGTGTTCGAGAACCTGAACGACCTCGACGACCGAGGCATCCAGCTGCTGCTGCGCGAGGTCCAGTCCGAGTCGCTGATCGTCGCACTCAAGGGCACGTCGAATGACCTGCGCGAGAAGATCTTCAAGAACATGTCGTCGCGTGCTGCCGAGATGCTGCGCGACGATTTCGAATCGAAAGGCCCGGTGAAGCTGTCCGATGTCGAGGCCGAGCAGCGCGAGATCCTGAAGATCGTGCGCAGGCTTGCCGACGAAGGGCAGATCGCGCTTGGCGGCAAGGGCGAAGAGGGGTTGGTCGGCTGAGGCCGGCCGGGCGCCATGGCACGCAGCATCATCCGCAAGTCCGGCGCGTCCTCGTCGTCCGGCATGCCGCCCGTGGAGCAGGCGCCCGTGGTCGCGTGGCGCATGGATGTACTCGCCCCGGGGAATGGTGGCTCGCCGCAGGACGCGCCGCCACCGCCGGTGCGGCCGCCGGAGGAAGAACTCGCGCGCGTCCGTGAGGAGGCGCGTGCCGAGGCGTATGCCGCCGGGTTCGCCAGTGGTCTCGCCGCCGGCACGCGCGAGCTCGCGGCGCTGACCCAACTGCTCGGCCGGATGCGCGAGGTCATGGAAGACCATGAGCAGGTACTGGCTGGCGACGTGATGGGGCTGGCGGTCGAACTGTCGCAGCAGATCATGCGCCATGCGCTGCAGGTGAATCCGGAAGTGGTGCTGCCGGTGGTCCGGGAGGCGATCGCCAGCCTGCCCCAGGGCAGCCAGCACCCGCGGCTGATCCTGCATCCGCAGGATGCCGCGCTGGTGCGGTCGGTGCTCGATGTCAACCAGATCACGCCTGCGCCGTGGCGTATCGTCGAGGATGCGCGGCTCGAGCGCGGGGGCTGCCGGATCGAGACCGCCACGAG
Source organism: Bordetella parapertussis (assembly GCA_945877995.1). Lineage (GTDB taxonomy): Bacteria > Pseudomonadota > Gammaproteobacteria > Burkholderiales > CAIKXV01 > CAIKXV01. The sequence continues at coordinate 23 of CAMDXD010000302.1, read as the reverse complement.
CGAACTCGACGCGAGCATCGGAT
>CAMDXD010000301.1 GCA_945877995.1 Bordetella parapertussis | reverse complement strand
CTCGTCCGGCCCCATGCCGACCGGCTCCAGGCCCTGCGCGGCGAGTTGTTGCTTGAGTTCAGCGGTCTCCATCGCGCCGAGGATGATCCGGTGCACGCGGTCGATGATAGGCCGCGGCGTACCGGCCGGTGCCATGATGCCGAACCATGCGGTGAAATCGAAGCCCGGGAGCATCGATTCGGCGACCGTCGGTACCGACGGCAGGCTCGGGACGCGCTTGATCGAGGTCACCGCGACCGGGCGGATCTTGCCACTGTCGATGTAGGGTCGAAGCGCCGGGATCGCGTAGATCATCACCGGCAGGTGTCCGCCGACGAAGTCGGTGATCGCCTGCCCCTGCGCCTTGTACGGGACATGGGTGATCCTGACGCCGACCCGCGAGAACAGGAATTCGCCCGACAGGTGGGTGGTCGTGCCGGTGCCGGAACTGGTGTAGTTCAGCGTCGGGTCGCGCCGTGCGAGTACGACCAGGTCCTTCACCGTCTTCACTGGCAGCGACGAATGCACCGCGATCAGCCCGGGGGCGTTCGTGATCAGCGTGATCGCCTGGAAATCGCGCACCGGGTCATACGGCACGTTGGCCATCATCAGGGTGCCGGTACCATGGCTCGCAACCGTTCCGAGCACCAGGGTATGGCCGTCCGGCGCAGCGCGTGCCGCTTCGGCGCCACCGATCGTGCCTGCCGCGCCAGGACGGTTGTCGACGGCGACACCCTGGCCGAGTTCCTTCGACAACTGGGCTCCCATCAGCCGCGCGATGATGTCGGCAGTGGAACCGGCACCGAACGGGACGATCAGCCGGATCGGACGCACCGGCCAGGCCTGCGCCAGGGCATCGGCGGGCGCCGCGCCGAGCAGGACCGGCGGGCCAGCCACGGCAAGCGCGATGGCGACACGGACGGCGCCCCGTCTCGAGGAAAGACTGGATGACATTGCTTGCTCCACGGGAAGGCGGACAGTACCGCAGGGATGGCGACGGTACGGCCCGGCGTGACGGATATCGGAGAACGACTCAGCGCGGCGGTTCGTAAAGCTCGACCTTGGTGCCGTCCGGATCGGCGACATAGATCGTGCGTCCGTAGATGCCGTCGTGCACGTCCTGGAAGAAATGTACCCCGGCGGCACGAAGGCGCGTGGCCAGGCCTTCGACATCGTGCACGGTGTAGGCCATGTGGTCGATCTGCAGCGGTTTGCCAGGGCCGCCGGTGGTCAGCGCCAGCCCCTGGAGGAACGGCACGAACGGTCGACCGTCGGCCAGTGGCCTGGCCGGCCGGATGGTGAAACCGAGCAGGTCGACATAGAAGTGCTTCGAGGCCTCGATGTCCGCGACCTGCATCAGCAGGTGCGCGAAGCCGAGGGTACGCGGCGTCTCGTCGGCTGCCATCAGTGGGTGTCCGGTTCGTTCTCGGTGCCGAGCTTGCCGGCACGACCCCAGCTGTCCTTGGGCACGTCCTGGATGATCACGTGCAGGTGGTCGGGCTTGCACGCGGCATGCACGACCATGGCCTCGGTGATGGCCGCCACCAGCTTGCGCTTCTGCTCGGTGGTGCGGCCGGTCCACATCTGTACGGTCACGACTGGCATCGGAACTCCTATGGGTTGGTGTCGGGGGCGGACTCAGGCATCCGCGCGAAGGATCTTCTCGATGCGCGGCCGGACACCCGACCACTGGCTGGCACCGACGGTGACCGGTGCCCGGCTGCCCAGCCCGCGCGCCCAGACGGCCTTCAGGCCGAGTTCCTTCGCGGCATCGAAGTCGACGCCGCCGGGCGGCGCGGCGAGGTCGGCCACCAGCGCATGCTTGGGCAACCGTTCCAGCACGTCGCGCCCGACCACGCGTGACGGCACGGTCGAGAAGACCATGTCGAGGCCGGGCGCGAGCGCCGGCAGGTCTTCCAGCACGTGTACCTGCGCACCGGCCGCATAGGCCGCGGCCCGCTGCACCGGATTGCGCGCAGCGACGTGGGTGACCGCGCCCAGCGCCACCATGTAGCGCGCGAGCAGGAAGCCGATGGATCCCTGCCCGACGACCGCGACGTTCGCCTTGTGGATGGTGATCGAGGTGTTCTCGATCACCACCTTGAGGAGGCCTTCGATGATCGCCGGGCCGCGCAGCAGCATCAGGTCCTGGTCCCACTCGTATTCGTGCAGCGTGATGCCCAGCGCATCGCAATGCGCCTGCAGCTTCGGATCAGCCCAGCCGAGGATGATGTGGGCTGGCTGCGCCATCGCCGCGAGCATGCCCCGGTCGGGGATGATCGGCTCGGGCGAGGCGGGGGCGAACAGGGCGCCGGTGGGCGCGATGCCAGGGATCGGGAACAGCGCGAAACGCGCACCGGCGAGCGCCTCGGCCGCGCTGGCGGCGCGGGTGACGCCTTCGATGCCTGCGTCGGGCCACGGAAAACCGAATGCACGCACGCTCGCCCCCGTCGCCGCCGCCAGGCGGGCGATCTCCTGCTCGCGGCGGTCGCCACCGACGACTGCGATCGCGCAGCGCTTCCAGTCGATGTCGGGCATGCCGCCCGCATGGGCACCGGACCCCGCATCCGCGACGATGCCCGTCCCTGTCGTCGTCTCTGTCGCCGTCCCTGTTCCGGCAGCCTGCTTCATCCTGCTTCCTTCATGGAGTGATCACCCGGATTCGATGGCGTGAAGTGTGATCACAGCAGGCGGGCTGGTCAAGGTCCGAATCCCGGTCCACAACCCGGTCCGCACCCCGGCGAATCACGGCGTGCGCGCCGCACGCGCAACGGCTGGCATGCGCGACGCGCGAGTCCGCATCCTTGACACATCGTCGGCTGCTGAGCATAGTAAAACCCATGGATGCACTGACCCGCGCCGCGCGCGAATCAACCGACTTTCCCTCGATACAGGCCCTGCGCGCCGTCAATGGCGCTGGCAGCGCCGGGCGTGGTGGCACGCGGGCCCGCGCCGGCAACGACGCCGGGCGCCAGCGCGGCGAACTCCAGTTGCAGGTGGCACGGCTGCTCCGCATCGCGTTGATGACCGGACAGTTCGTACCTGGCCAGACGCTGTCCCTGCGCCAGCTGGCACACAAGCTCGGGACCAGTCCGATGCCGGTGCGCGGCGTGCTGGGCCAGATGATCGCCTCCGGCGTGCTCGAAACACAGCCGAACGGCTCGGTGGCCGTCGCACGCATGACAAAAGCCCGGTTTACCGAGCTCACCCGGGTACGCAAGGCGCTCGAGGGCATGGCAGCCGAGATGGCCTGCCGCAATGCCACCCCGAAACTGGTCGCGGCACTCGAGAAGATCAACACACGCCTGCATCGCGCCATCGCGAGCCGCAACATTCTCGCCTGCCTGCGGCTGAACCAGGCATTCCACTTCACCCTGTATTCGGCCTCGGCCTCCGAGATCCTGCCCAGCCTGATCGAATCGCTCTGGCTGCGTGCCGGCCCGTTCATGTACTTTTCGCTGACCGCGCCTGCCACCCCCTGGGACGCGACGGGCCACCAGACCGTGATCGACTGCCTGCGCAAGGGCAATGCACGGGGCACCCGGGTGGCCATCGAACGCGACATCGCCGGCTCGGCCACCTACCTGCTCAAGCACGCTGGCGCATTGCGCAACGAGATCGGCGCCGAACCTGGCCCTGCCGCAGTCCGCAAGACGCCGCCCCCCCGCAAGCGCGCGGTACGGCGCTGACCGGCCGGCAGGCAGTGTCGATGCAAAAGCTCGTCGGCCAGCCGCTGCGGCGGAGGGAAGACATGCGCCTGCTGACCGGGCAGGGCTGTTTCGTCGATGATTTCAAATGCGCTGGCCTGCACCATGCGGTAGTGGTGCGCAGCCAGGTGGCGGCCGGCCGCATCCGCGGCATCGACACATCGGCCGCGCTCGCTGCACCCGGCGTCGTGGCAGTGCTCGACGCGGCAGCCTTCTCCGGCTGCACCCGTCCGATACCGCTGCGGGGCGGCATCCTGCCCGGGCTGCTCGACTACCTGCAACCGGTGATCGCACGCGACCGCGTCTGCTATGTCGGCGAGCCGCTGGCGCTGGTGGTCGCCACTTCGCGGGCGCTGGCGGAAGACGCAGCCGATGCCGTCTACCCGGACATCGAGGCGACCGAGCCGGTGGTCACCTTCGGCGCCGCGCGTGAAGGCCGGGTCCTCGTGCACCCGGCTTCAGGACGCAACGTGGCCGAACGATGGCAGAGCCGGCGCGGCGACGCGGCAGCGGCCTTCGCGCGCGCCGTCTACACGCGGGGTGAATCCTTCAGGTGCCATCGCCATTCCTCGGTGCCGCTCGAGACACGCGGCCTGGTCGCGCGCTGGGACGCGGCGCGCGAGCACCTCGAGGTGCTCGGTGCCGCAAAGGTTCCGCATTTCAATCGCGACGTGCTGGCCGGCATGCTCGGGCTGGAGCCGTCGCAGGTCGACCTGGTCGAGCTCGACGTTGGCGGCAGCTTCGGCGCGCGCGGCGAGTTCTACCCGGAAGACCTGCTGGTGCCCGCCGCGGCCCGTCTCACCGGGCTGCCGATCAAGTGGATCGAGGACCGGCGCGAGAACCTGCTGGCGATGAATCATGCGCGCGAGATGGAGTGCGAGCTCGAGATCGCGGCAGACGCCGATGGCCGCATCCTCGGCCTGCGCGGCCGGCTGGTCGCCGACATGGGCGCCTATGTGCGTACCACCGGCGTGATCGCCGCCGCCAAGGCCGGGAACTTCCTGCCGGGTCCGTACGACATCCCCGACTACGCCTGCGACATCGAGGCCGTGGTCACCAACCGAACGCCGACCGGCACCTACCGAGGCCCGGGGCGCTACGAAGCGAACTTCTTCCGCGAGCGCCTGATCGACATGATGGCGTGCGACCTGGGCATCGATGCCGCCGAGGTGCGCCGGCGCAACCTGGTGCGCCGCGAGCAGATGCCCTACCCGATCGGCAGCCTGGTGCCGTACGAGGGTCCGGCCAGTTACGACAGCGGCGACTATCCGGCCGCGCTGGCGCGCGCGCTCGACGAGATCGGCCATGCGTCGCTGGCGGCGCAGCGCGGCCGGCTGGTCGACGGTCGCTACCACGGCGTCGGCATCGGCTGCTTCGTCGACAGCACCGGCCCCGGCCCGGCCGAGTACGCACGCATACGGGTGCGCAGCCCGGACGCGATCGAGGTGTTCACCGGCTGCTCCTCGAGCGGCCAGGGTCACCAGACGACCTTCGCGCAGATCGCCGCGGACGTGCTCGGCCTGCCGTTCGAAGCCGTGCAGGTGCAGGCCTGCTCGACGCTCGGCACGGCGCGCGGCGGCGGCACCTTC
>CAMDXD010000300.1 GCA_945877995.1 Bordetella parapertussis | reverse complement strand
GGGATGCTGCCCGCCATCGGCCCGAAGTAGAACTGGGTCTCGTTGGACACCGTTGCAGCCACTGAGGGCGCGCCGCCCTTGTACGGCACGTGCACCGTGCCGTTCGCGATGCCAGCCGCACTGACGAACAGCGCGATCGCGAAGTGGCTGGTCGACCCGGTACCGCCGGATGCGTAGTTGAGCGTGTTCGGCTTCGACTTCGCCATCGCGACCAGGTCCTTCACGCTGTTGACCGGCAGCGAAGGATGCACGACCAGCAGGTTCTGCGAGATCGCGAACAGCGACACCGGCGTGAAATCACGGATCGGATCGTACGAGAGCTTCGGCGAAATGACTGGCGAGAACGAGTGCGTCGAGATCGAGCCGGCGAGCAGCGTGTATCCGTCAGGCACCGCGCGCGCAGCGATCTCGCCGCCGATCGTGCCTCCAGCGCCGCCACGGTTGTCGATCACCATTGGCACGCCGATTACCTCGGCGAGCTTGTTCACCACGATGCGCGCGATCACGTCGTTCGCGCCGCCGGGTGGATTCGGCGACACCAGCCGCACCGGGCGTGAGGGGTAGGCCTGCTGCGCGCCTGCAACGGCCGGGCACGCGAGCGCGAGCGCGGCGGACGAGGCCACGGCGAGCCGATAAGCCAACTTTGCTTTGCTGCACATCATCGAGTGCATCCTCAGGTTTCCAGCGGCAGGCGCACCGCCTGCCCCGATCGGGCTGACCGTTCCATCGCGATCGTCGTTTCAAGGTTGACCAGTGCAGCATCGGCGCGGCAGTGCGGCGTATCGGCACCGGTCACCAGCGAATCGAGCCAGCTGCGCGTCTCGTTGCCGAGCGGCCCCCAGAACTCGCCCAGCGCCCAGTCGCCGGCGGTGTTGCTGCCGAGGAACGCGAACGGCACGCCATGGTCGGGCACGTACGCATGCGGGATGCCCTTCTCGGAATAGATCAGGTGGTCCATGTGGTCATCATCGATGATCATCGTGCCTTCTGTGCCCAGCAGTTCGACCCGGTCTGACTGGCCCAGCGTCGGGTACTGCGCGGGCAGCGCGTAGCTCACGCCGAAGCTGATCACCGCGCCGTCGGCGAAGGTGACGATCGCCCAGGTGACGTCGTGCGCGCTGTAGCCGGCCTTCTTGAAGATGCCGTGCTGGCCACGCGCGACCACCTCGACCGGGCGATTGCCTTCGAGGAACCAGCACATCAGGTCGACGTAGTAGGTGAGCACGTCGAGCACCGGCGTCGCATGCGGGTCGCGCTTGAGGATGGAGAACGCCTGCGCGCGCGAGTTGTAGACGCGCGCCAGGCCACCGACGACGGTGCCGAGGCGGCCGTGGTTCATCTGCTCCTTCGCCCGCAGGAAGCACTCCTTGAAGCGACGGCTGTAGCCGATGCGCAGGTTGCCGTTGTTCGCGCGCATCGCATCGACGATGCGCTGTGCATCGGCGAGTTCGAGCGCGATCGGCTTCTCGACCAGCACCGGCTTGCCCAGTTCGAGCGCGCGGATGATCGGCGCGACATGCTCGCCTTCCGGGGTCGACACGAACACCGCGTTCACCTCGGGACGTTCGATCACCTCGTTGTTGTTGCCACTGGAGAAGTCCGCAGCGGTCGTCTTCGCCAGTGCCTGCGCGCGTGACGGATCGAGGTCCGAGATCGCGAGGAAGCCGACCGACGGATGCTTTGCCGAGAGGCGCGCGCGCAGGGTGCCGATGCGGCCGGCCCCGATGACGGCGACACCCAGGGGCCTGGTGCTCGCGTGGATGCTCACCTGCACTCCTCCTTCGTGTATTCGGTGGCAGCGATGATACGCGCCGGACACCGCTGCTGCGTCGTGCATGCAAGCCTGCGCGGCTCCTTGTTGACCCCGTCATGCATGCAGGTCACCATCACCGCACAGGAGGAACATACGCAATGACATTCCCGAAGACGGCATCAGCCGCAGAGGATGCACGCAGGATGGCCGCGGCCAGCACGGCACTGCTGCTTGCGCTGGCGCTGCCCGCGATCGACGCATCCGCGCAGGCCTTCCCCGCCCGGCCGATCCGGCTGATGATTCCCGCCTCGCCCGGCGGCCCCGCGGATATCGTCGCACGCATCGTCGCGCTGAACTACGGCGAGGCCATCGGCCAGCCGCTGGTCGCGGACAACCGCGCCGGCGCCGGTGGCGGCATCGGCGCCGAGATCGTCGCGCGCAGCCAGCCCGACGGCTACACGGTGATGATCAGCCATTCCGGCCCGCTCGCGATCGAACCGCTGCGCCAGTCGAAGCCGTCCTACGATCCACTGCGCGACTTCACCGCCCTGTCGCTGGTCGCCGAGCAGGCGTATGTGCTGCTGGTGCATCCATCGGTACAGGCGAAGACAGTGCAGGAACTGGTCGCGCTCGCGCGCGCGCGCCCCGGGCAGATGAACTTCGCATCCGGCGGACCGGGTACCGGCATCCACATGGCCGCCGAGCTGTTCAACCTGGTTGCGGGACTGAAGGTGGTGCACGTGCCGTACAAGGGCGCGGGGCCCGGCATGGGCGCGCTGATCGGCGGCGAGGTCGACATGATGTTCAACGGCATCTCGTCGGCGCTGCCGCAGGTGCGCGCCGGAAAGCTGCGCGCGATCGCGATGGCCGGCACGAAACGGTCGAACCTGTTGCCGGAACTGCCGACCATCCAGGAGGCCGGATTCCGCTATGACACCAGCGGCTGGTACGGCTTCGTAGGACCCGCAGGCCTGCCGAAGCTGGTGGTCTCACGGCTGCACGAGGCGCTGGTGAAGACGCTGGCCACGTCGGAAGTGCGCGAACGATTCGCGAGCCAGGGCATCGACGGTATCGCTTCGACGCCGGCGGCGTTCGAGGCCTTCCTGCGCGACGAGACGGCCAAGTGGCGCAAGGTGATCGCCGCATCCGGGCTCAAGGGAGACTGAACATGAACCGCACTATCCGACACTGCATCGGTCCGCTGGCACTCGCGGCCGCCCTCACCGGCACCGCAGGTTCGGCAACCGGGGCTGCAGCCGAATTTCCGAACAAGCCGATCCGCCTGATCATCCCGTTCGCCGCGGGCAGCGCGACTGATGTCTCGGCCCGGCTGTTCGGCACCGAGCTGGCGCGGCAGATGGGCCAGCAGGTGGTCGCCGACAACCGGGCCGGTGCCGGCGGGGCGATCGGCATGCAGGCACTGGCCGGCGCGGCCGCGGACGGGTATGTGATCGGTTATGCAGGCCCGGGACCGCTGGCGATCAACCCGACGGTCACCCCCGGCCTGCCCTACAACGTCGCGCGCGACTTCCAGCCGGTGTCGCAGGCCGTCGACGCGCCGCTGATGCTCGCCGTGACCGCGGCGCTGGCGGTCAAGGACCTGAAGGGCTTGATCGCGCTCGCACGCAAGCGTCCGGGCGACCTGAGCAACTCGTCGGCCGGCACCGGCACCATCGGCTACCTCGCCGGCGAGTACTTCAAGATGATGACTGGCACCCGCATCCTGCACGTCCCCTACAAGGGCGGTGCGCAGGCTGCAGCCGACGTGATGGCGGGCCATGTGCACATGCTGTTCGACCCGATGACCGGCGTCGGCGCGCACATCCAGTCGGGGCGCCTGCGTGCGCTTGCGGTCACCGGCGCGAAACGGCTGCCCGCCTTCCCGGACGTGCCGACGGTCGCTGAATCCGGGGTCCCCGGTTTCGAAGTGACGACCTGGGGCGGCATCCTCGCCCCGGCCGGGATACCCCGGCCGGTCCTCGACCGGCTCAACGCCGAGATGCAGCGGGCAGTGAAGGCACCGCTGGTGATCGAGCGCTACACCGCGCTCGGTGCGGTGCCGGTCGCAGGCACCCCGGAGCAGTTCGCGGAACTGATCCGCAGCGAAACCGTCAAGTGGGCGAAGGTGATCAAGTACGCCGAAGCCCGGGGCAACTGAGCGCCACGCACCGGCCTGCGCCCATGTCCTCTGCACGAACGCCGCGGCCAAGCGTCGCGGAAGTCGAAGCGCTGTTCAGCCGCGAGCGGCTCTGGCAGTCGTTCCTGGACATCGAGGCGACCCTCGCCGAAGTGCAGGCGGAGCTGGGCATCATCCCGCTTGCGGCCGCCGTCGAGATCCGCAGCAAGGCGAACCTGTCGGCGCTCGACCCGGTTGCACTGGCCGCGGACATCGCACGCACGCGCGCGCCGATACTGTCGATCGCGCATGCGCTGGCGCACGCCTGCGAGGGCGATGCCGGCGACTTCGTCCACTGGGGCGCCACCACCCAGAACCTGACCCAGACCGGGCGCACGCTGCTGATGCGCGAGGCGCACGATGCATTGATCGCACTGCTGGGCGACATCCTCGTGCGGCTGGCCGCGATCGGCGAGGCCAGCGCTGACATGCTGACCGCCGGGCGCACCAATCACAGGCATGCGCTGCCGATCACTTTCGGACTCAAGGTCGCGGCCTGGATCGAAGAGCTGCTGCGCCATGTCGACCGGCTGCGCGGCGCCGAACCGCGGGTGTTCGTGTCGCTCTGGGGCGGCGCGCTGGGCGCAATGCACGCGTTCGGCGAGCACGGCCCGGAGCTCAACAGCCGGTTGTCGATCCGGCTTGGGCTCGCGCCGCTCGCCGTACCCTCGCGCGCCGGCACCGACCATGTAGCCGAGTACGTGCTGCTGCTGGCATTGCTGGGCAGCACCTTCTCGAAGATCGCACGCGAGCTATACGCCCTGATGGCAGACGAGATCGGCGAGGTCTCCGAATCGCTGGGCGAGGACGTGGTCGGCTCCAGCACCATGCCGCAGAAGGTCAATTCAAAGGTTGCCGTGCAGGTGATCGCGCTGGCCGGCAGGATGCGCAGCCAGGTGCCGCTCGCCCTCGAGGCGATGCAGCCCACGCATGAAGGCGACGCCGCCAACAACCAGATGATGTACTGGCTGATGGAAGGTGCCGGCCCGCTCGCCTATGCACTGGCCTGGGAGATGGACCAGCTGCTCGCCTGCCTGCGCCTTCACCCCGAGCGTATGCGCGACAACCTTGCGCACTCGGGCGGGGCGATCGCAGCCGAGAACGCGATGATGCTGCTGGCGCCGACGCTGGGCCGCGGTCCCGCCCACGACCTGGTGCATCAGGCCGTGGTCGAAGCCTCGGCGCGTGGCGGTTCGATCGTCGACCAGCTGCTCGCCGACGAGCGGGTACGCAGCGCGGTGGACGCGAAGGCGCTGCGTGACGCGCTCGATCCCGCCGGATACACCGGGCGCAGTGCAATCATGGCGCGCGAGATGGCCACTGCCGCCCGCGCAACCGCAGCCCGGCTGCACGGCGC
>CAMDXD010000299.1 GCA_945877995.1 Bordetella parapertussis | reverse complement strand
AAGGCGCCGGTGATGCTGGCCGTGCGCGTACCGCCATCGGCCTGGATCACGTCGCAGTCGATCTGCAGGGTGCGCTCGCCGAGCGCGGTCAGGTCGACGGCCGCGCGCAGCGAACGCCCGATCAGGCGCTGGATCTCCTGGGTGCGGCCGGACTGCTTGCCGCGCGCCGCTTCGCGCGCCATCCGGGTGTGCGTCGAGCGCGGCAGCATGCCGTATTCGGCGGTCATCCAGCCCTGCCCCTTGCCGCGCAGGAACGACGGCACGCCTTCTTCGATGCTGGCGGTGCAGATCACGCGGGTCTCGCCGGCGGTTACCAGCACCGAGCCCTCGGCATGGCGGGTGAAGCCGCGTTCGAGGGTCACTCGCCGCAGGGCGGAAGGCACCCGTCCGCTGGGCCGGGTGAGAGCGGGGGCGGGGGCGGTGGCATTGCTGGCAGGCTGGGGCATCGGGGAGCGCTGTGCTATCGTCGATTCGAGGCGCGGATTGTCTGCGCTGGCGTCCCCGGTTACAACCCCCCGCAACATACAGACAGATCCCGGACAGACCCATGGCAGGCAAGATCAGCAGCATGACGGGCTACGCAGTGGCCACGCGCGAACTGCCGCAGGGCGTGTTCACGCTCGAACTGCGCGCGGTGAACAACCGGTTCCTCGACCTGCAGTTCCGGATGCCCGAAGAGCTGCGCCCGTTCGAACAGCCGATGCGCGAGCGGGTGGCAGCAAAGGTCGGGCGCGGAAAGGTCGAGTGCCGCATTTCGATCAACGCCGCGGGCACTGGCGGCACCCAGGGGTCGCTCGATCCGACCGCGCTGGCGAACCTGCTGCAGTTGGCCACCGCCGTGCGCACGGCTGCCCCGGGCGCGCCCGCGCTGGGCGTCGCGGAGATCCTGCGCTGGCCCGGCGTGCTGGTGACCCAGGCGCTCGCGGGCGATGCCTTGCGCGATATCGTGCTCGGACTGTGCGACGAGGCACTTTCGCAGTTCAATGCATCGCGCGAGCGCGAAGGCGACAAGCTGCGCACCTTCATCCTCGAGCGTGCCGACGGCGTCGCGGCGATCGTCACCGACGTGAAGCCGCGCATCCCGGCATTGCTCGCGGCACAGCGCGAGAAGCTGCTGGCGCGGCTGGCCGATGCCGGCATCGCAGCCGACCCCGATCGTCTCGCCCAGGAACTCGTGCTGTACGCGTCGAAGATCGACGTCGAGGAAGAACTGTCCCGGCTCTCGGCGCATGTCGAAGAACTGCAGCGCACGCTGTCGCGCAGCGGCGCGGTCGGCAAGCGGCTCGATTTCCTGATGCAGGAATTCAACCGCGAGTCCAATACGCTGGGCGCCAAGTCGGTCGACACGGCAACCACCCAGGCCGCCATCGAGCTCAAGGTGCTGATCGAGCAGATGCGCGAGCAGATACAGAATGTCGAATAGATGAGCGGCTGCCTGTTCGTCGTCAGCGCGCCGTCGGGTGCGGGCAAGACCTCGCTGGTCAATGCGCTGCTCGCCGCCGACCCGGCGGTGCGCAAGTCGGTGTCCTACACGACGCGCGAGCCTCGGCCGGGCGAAGCAGACGGCCACGACTACCACTTCGTGGCCATGCAAGAATTCGAACGGATGATCGAGTCGCACGACCTGCTCGAGCACGCGCGGGTACACGGCAACAGCTACGGCACCGGCCGTACCTGGGTGCTCGATGCGCTGGCGGCGGGCGACGACATCGTGCTCGAGATCGACTGGCAGGGTGCGCAGCAGGTGCGCCGGCTGTACCCGCAGGCAGTCAGCGTGTTCATCCTGCCGCCATCGATCGAAGCGCTCGAATCGAGGCTGCGCGGCCGAGGCCAGGACAGCGAAGAAGTGATCGCCCGTCGCGTCAGGGCGGCTCGCACCGAGATCGCCCATGTAGGCGAATTCGACTATGTTATAGTCAACTCGGTTTTCGCGACCGCTGCGCGTGAACTGCAAAGTACCGTGATCGCACACCGCCTGATGCGTCCCGCGCAACTCGTACGCCACCAGGCGCTGATCGAAGCGCTCAGATGAACCCTCTCGGTGCGTTCCGCGCGCCGGGCAGCTGGAGATTTCCACATGGCCCGTATCACCGTAGACGACGCCCTCAAGCAGGTCACCAACCGTTTCGAGCTCACGCTGGCGGCCACTTACCGCGCGCGCCAGCTGACGATGGGCGCTACCCCGCTGGTCGAGCCGAACAAGGACAAGCCGACGGTGATCGCGCTGCGCGAGATCGCAATGGGCAAGATCAGCCTCGACATCGCGAACCGCCCGCCGAGCACCTGATCCACACCGGGCGCCTTGCGCCCGCCCGTCGATACGTGCCGCGCAGGCTGCATGCATCGATGATGGACAACGCCGCCCCACGCCGAAGGCTCCGGGCGGCGTTGTGCTTTCTGGTAGGCTGCATCTGTTGAACTTTCGGTCGTTGAACTTTCGGTCGTTGAAACGTGACCGTTCGATCCACCCCTACGGGCTGCAGCACTGATGGTCGAAGCCGAACTGCTGTTCAAGGACCTCACGTCCTACCTCAAGGCAGATGACGTTTCCAGGCTGCAGCGTGCGTACGCGTTCAGCGAGGCCGCGCACCATGGCCAGTTCCGCAAGAGCGGCGAGCCCTACATCTCGCATCCGCTGGCGGTGGCCAAGATACTGGCGCAATGGCACCTCGACGCACAGGCGCTGACCGCGGCGCTGCTGCACGACGTGATGGAAGACACCGCCGTCACCAAGGAAGAGATCGCGGAGTCGTTCGGAAAGCCGGTGGCTGAACTGGTCGATGGCGTATCGAAGATCGACGCGATCGAATTCCAGAGCAAGGAAGACTTCCAGGCCGAGAACTTCCGCAAGATGCTGCTGGCGATGGCACGCGACGTGCGTGTGATCCTGATCAAGCTCGCCGACCGCCTGCACAACATGCGCACGATGCAGGTGATGGACCCGGTACGCAAGGAGCGCATCGCGCGCGAGACGCTCGACATCTACGCGCCGATCGCCAACCGGCTGGGTCTCAACAGCATCTACCAGGAACTGGAAGACCTGTCGTTCCGCCACCTGCACCCGACACGGTACCGGGTGCTTTCCAAGGCGCTCAAGACCTCCCGCGGAAACCGCCGCGAGGTGGTCGGCAAGGTGCTAGACGCGATCCTCGCGCGGCTCAAGGAAGGCGGCATCGAAGCCTCGGTCAGTGGGCGCGAGAAGCACCTGTACTCGATCTACAACAAGATGCTCGAGAAGCAGCTGTCGTTCGCGCAGGTGCAGGATATCTACGGCTTTCGCGTCATCGTGAAGGACGTGACGTCCTCCTACGTGACCCTGGGCGTGCTGCACGGGCTCTACAAGCCGTTCCCCGGCAAGTTCAAGGACTACATCGCGATCCCGAAGGCCAACGGCTACCAGTCGCTGCACACCACGCTGTTCGGGCCGTTCGGCATGCCGCTGGAAGTGCAGATCCGCACCCACGAGATGCACAAGATCGCCGAGGCCGGCGTCGCTTCGCACTGGCTGTACAAGACCTCGGACGCCGACCTGAACGAACTGCACCAGAAGACCCACCAGTGGCTGCAGAGCCTGCTCGAGCTGCAGACCACCTCCGGCACCGCAGTCGAATTCCTGGAACACCTGAAGGTCGACCTGTTCCCGGACGAGGTCTACGTGTTCACGCCCAAGGGCAAGATCATGGCGCTGCCGCGCGGCGCCACCGCGGTCGACTTCGCGTACTTCGTGCACACCGACATCGGCAACCGCGCCATCGCGGTGAAGATCAACGATGAGCTGATGCCGCTGCGCACCGAGCTGAAGAACGGCGACCGGTTGGACATCATCACCGCGGTGCAGGCGCGGCCGAACCCCGCCTGGCTCAACTTCGTCGCCACCGCGCGCGCACGCTCGCAGATCCGGCACTTCCTGAAGACCATGCAGCTCGAGGAGTCGGTGCTGCTCGGCGAGCGGCTGCTCAACCAGGCGCTGGCCACGCTCAAGGGCACGCCGGCGGAGATCGACGCCGACAGCTGGGAGAAGTACCTGCGCGAGTCGGGTGCGAAGATCAAGGCGGAGCTGTACGCCGACATCGGACTGGGCAAGCGGCTGGCCGCCGTGGTCGCCGCCAGCCTGCTGCAGCGCTCGGGCATCGCCCCGTCCGAGCAGCAGATGCCGGGCACCATCCTGATCCGCGGCACCGAGGGCATGGCCGCGCAACTGGCGCGCTGCTGCAACCCGATACCCGGCGATCCGGTGATCGGCCTGGTCAGCAAGGGACAGGGCATCGTGATCCACACTCAGGACTGCCCGGTGATCCGCAAGAGCCGTCACGATTCCGACCGCTGGGTCGACGTGCAGTGGGACGACCAGACGCGGCGCGCGTTCCTGGTGAACATCCGTCTGTCCGTGGCGAACGAGCGCGGGGTACTCGCGCGGGTGGCCGGCGGCATCGCCGAAGCCGGATCGAACATCGACAACGTGAGCGTCGAGCAGTCAGACTCCAGCGCCTACTCGACGATGAACTTCACGCTGCAGGTGACCAACCGCTTCCACCTGGCGCAGATCATGAAGCGGCTGCGGCTGATCCCCGAGGTGGTGCGTATCGTGCGGGCGAAAGGCCAGCCGAAGGAACGCGAGCAGTGATCCGATGGAAAGCCTGAGCGACTTCCAGCTCGCCTGGGCGGCGCTGATCTTTACCGCCGGCTTCGCGATACGCAACCTGGCAGGATTCGGCGCGATCCTGATCCCGGCGCTGGCGCTGTTCCTGCCGCTGACCCTGGTGGTGCCGGTGGTCACGCTGATCGCGGTGCTGTCGTCGATCGGCATCGCGGTGCGCCACCGCGACCAGATCGCCTGGCGCGAGTTGCGCCCGCTGCTCCCCTGGAGCCTGGTCGGCGTCGCGGTGGGCCTGTACCTGTTCGACCGGCTCGGTGACGACACGCTGGTCACCGCGCTTGGGGTGTTCGTCGCGGGTTTCGGCCTTTGGTCGCTGTTCAAAGGCGACCGGCCGTCGGCCGGCCCGCGCCTGCCGCGCTGGCTGGTGGTGCCACCGCTGGCGACCTTCGCCGCGATCGTGGGTACGACCTTCGGCGGCCTCGCCGGACCGGTCTACGGTGTGTACCTGGAGTGGCTGAAGATGGAGAAAGGCGCGTTCCGCGCGTCGATGTCAGCGGTGCTGGTGGTGCTCGGCACCCTGCGCGGGCTGGGTTACCTGGGCCTGGGCCACTTCGACCGTGGCACGCTGATGCTCGCCGCGCTGGCACTGCCCTGCGCACTGCTCGGGCTGGGCATCGGGGCGCGCATGCATGCGCGCGC
>CAMDXD010000298.1 GCA_945877995.1 Bordetella parapertussis | reverse complement strand
CGGGCGCGACACCGCGCTGCTCGTGATCGAAATCACTGGCGTGGACGACGGTGCGCCGTCGATCAACGCGGTCGATGGCAATGGCGCGGCCATCGGCCAGGCGACGGTGTTCGAGTCGGGCCTGACCCCGGATGGTCCGGTGGGCGAATCGCGCATCGCCACCGGCACACTCAGCGTGTCCGCGCCTTCCGGTCTCGCTTCGGTGACGATCGGCGGTACCTCCTTCACGGTCGCACAGCTCGCCGGCTTCACGGCGGGCAGCCCGTCCGCGATCATCGACACCGGTGAGGGGCAATTGCGGGTGACCGGCCTGACGGTGACCGCAGGCGCTGCGGCAGCCCCGACGGCCGCTACCCTCTCCTACCAGTACACACTGAAGGCGGCCATCGCCCATACCGGAGCCAGCGCCAGCGAGAGTACCGATGGCATCGCGCTGATCGTGACCGATGCGACGAGCGCCGCTGCGGCCGCCTCGGGCACGCTGACCGTGCGCATCGTCGACGATACGCCGACTGCGCGCGCCGATGCCGCCAGCGTGAGCACTGGCACTCCTGCCGGTCGCGAGACTCGCGGGCAGGTCGTGACAGCGCTGGGCGCAGGCGATGTGGCCGACCGCCTCGGCGCCGACACGGTCGCTGCGCCGGTCACCGGCGTGGCTGCAGCAGGTGTATCCGGCACGCCGGGCGTGTCGCTGGCCGGGACCTACGGTCGGCTCGAGCTTGCTGCGAGCGGGGCCTATATCTACCGCGCCGATGCATCGAATCAGGCGGTGGCGCTGCTGGGTCCAAGATCGACGCTGGTCGATGTGTTCGACTACACCGTCACCGACGCCGACGGCGACACCAGCACGACCACGCTTACCATCACGATACGGGGCGAGGCGCAGCCGCAGCCGCCGACGAGCCAGCCTCGGGTGGTCGAAGGCGAGCGCTACGACCATTTCCGCATCGACGACCTGCGGCGGCCGGAACTGCCCGCCATGGAGCCTAGCCTGCATGTGCAGCATGCGGTGCGTGAGACCGCGGCCGCGACCCTCGAGCATGGCCGTCTTATCCAGGGCCTGGCACTGCCCCCGGGCAGTGAAATCCACAGCGAGAGCCTGGCGATCCCCGACTCGATGGGTCCGACCGCGCATGTCTCGCGCGATGGCGTGCGCTACTCGCTGCAACTGCTGGCCGATGGCCAGGAGCGCCCGGGGTCGCTGGGCAATGCCTATGTCGTCGGCAACCAGAGCCTGTTCGACCCGTTCTCTCCGTTCGGCCTGCGCGAGGCTATCGCTGCCGCGCCGGAGGAAGCCATCCGGGTCGCCCGCGACGAACCGCCGCCGGTTGCGGACGGGTCATTGCAACCTGAGGAGGGCCGTGGCGCGCCCGCCATGGCGCAGGATGGGACGAGCGCACCGCGCGCCGTGTCGCCGGCGCTGTCGGCGCCGTGGACGGGCTTCACCCAGCAGTTGCGCCAGGTGGCGCTGGAGCGCGCGCTGGTGCGCGAAGGGCAGTCGCCGTCGATGTTGCCGCGCGTGGTGCACGCGCCGGCGGCCGCAGCGACCGAAGGTGCGCGTACCCTCGCGCGCGTCGGTTGAAAAACATGAGGTATCAAGGCACATGATGAGTGATTCGACCCGCAGATTCACGCGATCCAGCCGTTGGGCCCTGGCCGCCGCGGTGGCCCTGGCCTTGTCCGGCTGCTCGATCATTCCCGAGCGCCTGACAGCCGAGCAGATCGAAGATCGGGCGCGCCGCGACCGCGACGTGATGTACGCCGACCAGGAAGTGCTCACCGAGCCGCTCACCTTCTCGGGTGCGCTGGCGCGAGCACTCAAGTACAACCTCGACTATCGCCTCAAGCTGATGGAGATCGCGCTGTCGCAGGGGCTGCTCGACGTATCTCGACTGGACCTGCTGCCACGGTTGGTCGCCGACGCCGGCTACCGTTCGCGCAGCAACGATTCCGGGGGTACGAGCATCGGCATCGAGGACCGGCTGGTCAGCCTGCGCCCGTCGACCTCGGAGGCACGCGAGCTGAGCACGGCCCGGGCCGAATTGTCCTGGAACGTGCTCGATTTCGGCATCAGCTACTACCGCGCCAAGCAGGCCGCCGACGAGGTGAACATCGCCGAGGAGCGGCGGCGCAAGATCCTGCAGAACATCGTGCAGGACGTGCGCAGCGCCTACTGGCGGGCAGCCGCGGCGCAGCGCCTGTCCGGCGAGGCCGATGCCCTGCTGGTGGCGATCCGCTCGGCAATCGAGCGTTCGCGCGACGCCGAGCGTGCAGGCGTGCTGCCTCCGGCACAGGCGCTGGCCTATCAGCGTGCGCTGCTCGACGCGATGACGCTGGTGAACCTGCGCCGCCAGGAGATGGAGTTCGCCCGCCGCGAACTGGCGGCACTGATGAACGTACGCCCGGGCGTCGAGGTGCGCATCGCCGATGTGGCCGAGCCGCCGCTGCTGGCCGTGCCGGTCGACATGCCCGAGCTGGAGCGCATGGCGCTCACCCGCCGTCCGGAACTGCTGGAGGAAGATTACCGGGCGCGCATCACCCAGAGTGAGGCTCGCCGGCAACTCGCGTCGATGTTTCCCAACCTGAACATCTTCGCCGGCGCGAGCTACGGCTCGAACCCCTACCTGTACAACAACTCCTGGTCTGATGCTGGCGCGAGCGTGTCGATCAACCTGATGCGGCTGACCGGCCTGCCCACGATGCGCCGGGCCAACGAGGCGCGCGCGCAGACCGACAGTGCCCGCCGCATGGCGCTGTCGATGGCGGTGATCACCCAGGTGCGGGTGTCCGTGGAGCGCTATCGCCTGACCACGCTCGACCATGACCTTGCACGCGAGTCCACGCAGGTCGATCAGCGCCTGTCGGCGATCTCGCGCGCCAGCGCGGCGAGCCGCCTGGAGAGCGAACTCGAGGCGCTGCGCACCGAGAGCCGCGCACTGGTGTCGCGCTACCAGCAGGCGACCGCCTACGCCGCCGCGCAGGCGGCGTTCGGGCGGGTGATGAACTCGCTCGGCATCGACCTGCTACCCGGCGAAGTCCGCTCGGCAGAACTGCCCGACCTGCAGCGTGCGATCGAGACGTCGCTCACCACCGGCGAGCGCGAGGCGTTTCGCATCGGGGTCGCCGAGGTGCCCGCGCAGCGGCCGGTGCGCGTGGCGATCGAGGGCCTCGGCGGGCAGGGCGATGAAGGCACCGTGCGCGAGTCGGTCGAACGCGTGCTCGCGCGCAGCCAGGTCGGCGTGCGTACGGCCGACGATGCCTTCCGGCTGGCGCTTGCGTTCACGCCGCCGCCGGCCGCTGGTGGCCGCGCCGCCTGGCGGATCGAGGTCACCGATGCCGCGGGCAAGCCGGTGTTCGGCTCCGACTACACCAGCGTGCTGTCGGCGACATCCGATGCGAAGACGTTGTCGGCCTTCGCCGAGGCCGCGGTACTGTCGGTGATGGCGCGCCTGCGCGAGGCGCTGGGCGCGCGCAGCCCGGGCCGATGAGCACCGACCACGCGCCGGGCCATGTCCCGGGGCGGATCCCGTCCACATGGCGGACGGGAACGGTGTGCGCTCTGCTGGCACTGGCGCTCGGGTACGGTGTGCCGGCGCCTTCGCTGGCGCAAGGGCAAGGATCGATCGCGCCGGGGGATGCGGCGGGCCGGCTGCGCGCGACGGATATCGAAGTACGCCTGCTGGTGGTCGCCGACCAGGAGAGCGCGATGTCGGCGCCGGCTGCGGCCCGGGTTTCCGCAGTCGAGGTGCGCCTGGGCGATGCGGTGGCCGCCGGTCGTCCGCTGGTGCGGTTCGAATGCGCCGAGGTGGAGGCGCGCCGTGAGGCGGCCGCTGCCGAGGCGAGTGCCGCGCGCCTGCAGCACGAGGCCAAGCTTCGCCTGCAGGGGCTGCAGTCAGCCGCCGAGATCGAGGTGGCGCTGGCCGCTGCGGCAGTCGACCGGGCGCAGGCTCAGACACGGGTGATAGAGGCCCAGCTGGCGCAGTGCGTGGTGCGTGCGCCGTTCGACGGACGGGTGGCCCGCATCCACGTCCGGCCGGGCCAGAGCGTCACGGCCGGCGCGCCGATCATCGATGTGGTGGGCGGCGGCGCGGTCAGGGCCCGGGTGAATGCACCCTCCCGGTGGCTCGCCTGGCTCAAGCCGGGCGAGCGGCTCGATGCCGTGATCGACGAGACCGGGCGCCGTCACGCGATGCGCGTGGCGCGCGTGGCAGGGCGGGTCGATGCGGTCAGCCAGACCATCGAACTCGAGACGACCTTCGAAGGCGGCGGCGCCGACCTGCTGCCCGGCATGAGTGGCCGGGTCGTCGTGCCGCGACGCTAGCGCCCGGATGCCAGTCGTCGACCAGGGTGCATCCGTGCATCTGCGGCTCACCGCGCGGATGCACGAGGCGCGCGACCTGCCGGCGCTGAGCTTCGTGCTGTGCAACGAACTGCGCGCGCTGGTCGAGTACCGGCAGGCGGCCATCGTGGCCTGCGATACGGCCGGACGCGGCACGCTGCTCGCGCACTCAGGCCTGGTGGCGGTGGACGCGGACACGCCGTTCGCGCTGTGGGTCGGCGAGATGGTGGATGCGCTGCGGCCGGCCCTTATCGGGCTGCCGCCCGAGGCTGCCATGCTCGCCGCCGACGCGGGCAGCCTGCCGGCAAGGCTGGCCGATGGCTGGTCGGAGTGGTTGCCGCCGCATGCGTTGCTGCTGCCGCTGCGCGGACCGGACGCCGTGCTGCGCGCGGTGCTGGTGCTGGCTCGCGAATCGCCCTGGCCGCAGGCGCCGGACGACGGCAGTCCGTCCTGGTGGCTGGCGGCCGCCGCTGGCGCGGCCGGGCACGCCTGGTGGGCGCTGGCGTCGCGGCGGCCGCGTCTTGCCGAGCGTTGGCGCAGGGCTGCGGGTTCACGCCGTGCCCGGATCGGTGTGCTTGCCGTCCTGCTGCTCCTGGCGGTGCCAGTACGCGAGTACTCGCTCGCGCCGGCCGAGGTGATTTCGCTGGCGAGCCAGGTCATCGCAGCGCCGCAAACCGGCGTGATCCGCACGATGCGTGTCCCGCCGAACACCCCGGTGCGCAAGGGCGATGTACTCGCCGAATTCGACGATACCAGCCTGCGCAGCCGGCTGTCGGTGGCGCGGGCATCGATGGCCACCACCCGGGCCGAGTTCCTGCAATCCTCGCAGCGCGCCTTCGAGCGGCAGGAGGCGCGCGCTGAAGTCGGGCAGGCCGAGGCGCGGGTGCGCGAGCGCGAGGCAGAGATCGCCGGCCTGGCCGCGGAGCTTGCTCGCCTGCAGGTGGTGGCGCCAGTCGACG
>CAMDXD010000297.1 GCA_945877995.1 Bordetella parapertussis | reverse complement strand
CGCTGCGCCGGCGCGCTGGCGTGCTGGCAAAGTCTCTCGGCGGGCAGCCTGACCTTGCGGCCAGACTGGCAGGTTTCTGCCGGGACCAGCTAAAATAGCAGGCTTTTCGGAATTGCTGCAGCCAGGCCGGTCGAACGGGTCCGGGCAGTCCAACCCTCAGTCCAACGCGCAATCCAACGCGCAGTTCAACGATCCAGTGGTGCACAAATGAAAACCGCACAGGAAATCCGCCCGGGCAACGTCATCATGGTCGGCAAGGACCCGATGGTCGTTCAGAGGGCCGAGTTCAGCAAGTCGGGCCGTAACGCCTCGGTCGTGAAGATGAAGCTCAAGAACCTGCTCTCCGGTACGGCCGCAGAGTCGGTGTACCGTGCCGACGAGAAGTTCGACATGGTGTCGCTCGAGCGCAAGGAGGTGACCTTCTCCTACTTCGCCGACCCGTCTTATGTGTTCATGGATGCCGAGTTCAACCAGTTCGACATCGACGGCGACAACATGGGCGATGCCTTGAACTATCTCGAAGAAGGCATGCCCGCCGAAGTGGTGATCTACAACGATCGTCCGATCTCCGTGGAAATCCCGCAGACGCTGGTTCGCGAGATCATGTACACCGAACCGGCGGTGCGTGGCGATACCTCGGGCAAGGTACTCAAGCCCGCCAAGCTGAAGAGCGGCTTCGAGATCCCGGTGCCGCTGTTCTGCGATACCGGCGACAAGATCGAGATCGATACCCGCACGAACGAATATCGCAACCGCGTCAAGGGTTGAACGCGGGGGGCAGCCGCAGGGTTGAACCCCGGGGGCTGGCCGTAGGGCCGTAGGGCCGTAGGGGCGTAGGGGCGTAGGGTCGGCGGCGGTGCCGGTGCCGTTTTCGCAGTTGCAGGAGAAACGATGAAGGCTGCGATTTTCGAGTACGCGCGGGCTGACAGCATTGCGCAGGCCTGCAGCCTGCTCACCGAGCATGGTGCGGATGCCAAGCTGCTGGCCGGCGGCCAGAGCCTGGTGCCGATGATGGCGATGCGGCTTGCGCGTCCGGCCTGGCTGATCAATGTCAACGAGATCGCCGAACTGAAGGGCAGTCGGCGCGACGGTGCTGCCTGGGTGACCGGCGCAGGCCTTCGCCAGGTGGACGTGGAACGCGACGGCGAACTCGCGCGCGCGGTGCCACTGATCCGCCAGGGGCTCTACTGGGTCGGCCATGTGCAGACCAAGAACCGCGACACGATCGGCGGCAGCCTCGTGCATGCCGACCCATCGGCGGAACTGCCGCTGGTCGCCCTGGCGCTCGGCGCATCCTTCCTGCTGCGCCGGTCCGGCGGCGAGCGCACGGTGCCGGCTGGCGAATTCTTCCAGGCGCCCATGATGACCGCGACCGAGCCCGATGAATGCCTGGTCGAAGTGCACTGGCCGGTCTGGCAGGGCGAGCGGGTGGGCAGCGCGTTCGACGAGCTGAGCATTCGCCACGGTGACTTCGCGATCGTCGCCGCCTGCGCGCAGGTCGAGATCGATTCCGCAGGGCGCTGCGTGCGCGCGGCACTGGGCATCGGCGGTGCCGCTGCGGTTCCGGTGTCGGCCGAGGCGATCGCGCGGTCGCTGCACGGCACACAGCTCGAGGACGCGACGATCGAGGCGGCGGTCGAATCGATCGGTCAGTACCTCGACCCGGGTTCCGACGTGCACGCGACGGCCGAATACCGGCTCCACCTCGCGCGGGTGCTCGCAGCGCGCGTGCTGCGGCAGGCACGCAAGAACGCCACTGGCCTCGCCAGGGGCACGCGCGCCTGACGCACAGCCGTTGCGCGGGCCGGCAACGGTCCCGTTACAGGTTCCCGTTTCACTCCCGGCCGCGGCGCAGCCACCCGCGGCCCATCAGGCAGGGCACAGCATGAACGAACCCACCAGCAGCGTCTGCATCACCGTGAACGGTGTCGAGCACCGGTGCGAGGTCCCGACCCGGCTGTCGCTGGTCGACTTCCTGCGCGAGACCGTGCGCCTGACCGGCACGCATGTAGGCTGTGAACATGGCATCTGCGGCGCCTGTTCGGTCATCCTCGATGGCGATCCGGTGCGCTCCTGCCTGATGTTCGCAGTGCAGGCCGACGGGCATGCCATCACCACGGTCGAAGGGCTGGCCAACGCCGACGGTTCGATGAGCGTGCTGCAGGACAGCTTCTGCGAGACGCACGGGCTGCAGTGCGGCTACTGCACGCCCGGCATGCTGGTGGCGACCCATTCACTGCTGAAGACGAATCCGAACCCCTCCGCCGGCGAGATCCGCGATGCGATCAGCGGCAACCTGTGCCGCTGCACGGGTTACCAGCAGATCGTAGACGCGGTGCAACTTGCAGCCCGGCGCCTCGGCACCGGCAACCGATAGGACACGGAAGGACACCGACCCATGGCAGACAAGACTTCGCCGTACGGTTTTCGCTACATCGGTGCCAAGCGGCGCACCAAGGAAGACCCGCGCTTCGTCACCGGGCGCGGCCGCTACGCAGCCGACATCCAGTTACCCGGCATGCTGCATGTGGCGATCGTCGCCAGCCCGTATCCCTCGGCACGCATCAAGTCGATCGCAAGCGCCGAAGCGCTGGCGCTACCCGGGGTGCGCTACGTGCTGGCCGGTGCCGAGCTGTGCGCGGCGGTCGATGCGCTGTATGTCGGCGTCGATGCGCCGAAGGTGAAGCGCTATCCGCTGGCCGACGGGCTGGTGCGCTATGCCGGGGAGTGGGTTGTGGCAGTGGTGGCCGAGACGCGCGCGATCGCCGAGGACGCGGCCGAGCTGATCGAGGTCGACTACGAGCCGCTGGCACACCTGGTCGACCCGGAGGAGGCCGCGAAGCCGGGCGCGGTGCTGGTGCACCCGGACCATGGCACCAACGTGCTCTACCACCGCAAGTTCGTCTGGGGTGCGGTCGACGCGGCGTTCGAGAAGGCCGACCACCGGCTTGCGTTTCGCGCACGGTGGGGGCGCAGCGCGACAGTGCCGATCGAGACCTTCGTCGCGGTCGCGCAGTGGGACGTCGGCAACGAGATCCTCGACATCTGGGCGTCGATCCAGATGCCCAAGTTCCCCGACCAGCTCGCGCGCGCGCTGCGCCTGCCAGGCAATTCGGTGCGCGTGCACTTCGACGTCGACGTCGGCGGCAGTTACGGCGTGAAGCGCGGCATCAAGCACACGCTGCTGGTGTCGTACCTGGCGATGAAGCTGCGCGCGCCGGTGCGTTTCCTGGAAGACCGCCTCGAGAACATGCGCGGCGGCGACATGCACGGCCCGGACCGCATCTTCGACATGCAGGTCGCGTTCGACCATGACGGCACCATCCGTGCCTGGAAGATCAAGGCGCTGGACGATGTCGGTGCCTACGCCGGCCGCTCGCCGCTGCAACTGGGCAAGCCGGTCAGCGCGATCTGCGGGCCGTACCGTATCCCGGCGGTCGAGTACGAGCCCACGTCGGTGATGACGCACAAGACGCCGCAGGAGGCGGTGCGCGGCTTCGGTCAGGCGCCGACCAACTTCGCGATGGAATGCACGATCGATCGGGTCGCGCGCCACCTCGGCATGGACCGCCTCGAGCTGCGCCGGAAGAACCTGATCCGCAAGGAGGAGTTCCCGTACCGGATTCCGAGCGGCACCACCTATGACTCGGGCGACTACCACACGGTGCTCGACAAGGCCCTGAAGGCGGCGGACTACGAGGACCTGGTGCGGCGCCGGGACGAGGCGCGGCGCACCGGCAGGCTGGCCGGCATAGGCGTGTCGACCTGCCTGGAGCCGTCCGGCGGCAACTCGTCGTTCGAGCCGCTGTTCAATCCGAAGAACGAGACCACCACCTGGATGGACTCCTGCCTGGTACGCGTCGACTTGAACGGCGCGATCACCGGCGTGTTCGGTACCTCCAGTGCCGGGCAGGGCCACCAGACACTGGTGTCGACGGTGGTCGGCGAGGTGCTCGAGCGCGACCCGTCCGGTATCCGCGTGATCGCTGCCGATTCGTTGAACGCACTGCCGTCGAACAGCCCGGTGGGCAGCCGGATGGCGATCATGCTGGGCGGGGCAGCGGCCGGCGCGGCGCGCAAGATCCGCGACGCGCTGGTCCGTATCGGTGCGCACAACCTGGGGCTTGCCGTGTCCGCGGTCACCTATCGCGATGGCGACGTGTTCGACACGCTGCATCCCGAGAAGCGCCTGACCTGGGACCAGCTGGTCGAGGTCGCGCACCGCAAGTTCCACAAGATGCCACCGGACCTCGAGCCAGGCCTGCAGGCGAAGTTCGTGTGGGAAGTTCCCACCGGCGGCACGTTGCCGACCGAGGACGGGCAGGTGCAGATGTACCCGTGCTATTCGTTCGAGACGCACGTGGTCTATGTCGAGATCGACCCGGATACCGGCAAGCCGGTACTGCAGCGCTACGTGGTCGGCCATGATTGCGGCGTGATGATCAACCCGGACATCGTGCACGGCATGACCTACGGCGGGGTCGCACATGGCGTCGGTGCCGCGCTGTACGAGAAGTTCGCGTTCTCCGAAGAAGGCCAGCTGCTATCGGGCACCTTCATGGACTACCTGATCCCGAGCGCACTCGAGGTGCCCGAGATCAGCATCGTCGACCACTGCACGCCGTCGCCGCTGACCACCTTTGGCCAGAAGGGCTCCGGCGAGGCCGGCTACCTGGGCGCGCCTGCGGCGATCGCCTGCGCCATCAACGATGCGCTCGATCCGATCGGCACGGCTATCGCCGAGACGCCGATGTCTCACCTCGCGCTGTGGAGCCTGATCCGGGCGGCACGCGCGAAGCCGAAGATGAAGGACGCTGCCTGAACTGCGCGGCGCCGCACGAAGCATCCCTCGATACTCCGAACCCACCAAGGTCCTAAGCATGATCATCGACATCCACGCCCACTACATCCCGCAGCTCGTGTTCGACCGCTTCGAGCGCGAGGCCTCGAAGTTCCCCGCCGTCGCGCTGAAGCGCGATGACAAGGGTGTCCGCATCGGCTTCGTCGGCAAGGACCTGTCGCGGCCGATCATGCCGAAGCTGTCGGCGCTGGCCGATCGCCGCGCGTGGATGGATGCCAACGGCATCGACCACCAGCTGGTCGGTGCCTGGATGGACGCCACCGGCTACGAGCTGCCGCCCGAGCAGGGCCTGGCCTGGAGCCGCTTCATGAACGCCTGCACGCTCGAGAACCTCGGCGACGAGAAGCGCTTCACGCCGCTGGCCACCGTGCCGATGCAGAGCGGCAAGCTGGCGGCGCAGGTGCTGGAAGAGGCGATGGGCCAGGGTTTCGGCGGCGTGATGGTCGGCACC
>CAMDXD010000296.1 GCA_945877995.1 Bordetella parapertussis | reverse complement strand
GATGAGGTCCTGCCGGATCACGGCGTCGACGTATCCGGCAGGATCCAGCAGTTGCGCGCCGGTGGCATCCATGAACTGCTGCACCGGCCGCGCGCCGACGATCAGCAGCGCGAGCACCGCGGCGAGGAACCAGGACGGTCCCGCAGATGCCCTCGGCACGCTGTCGGCGGTGCCCGCGGGTATCGCCGTGACGAACGATCCGACCGGCCGCCAGAACAGCATGCTGCCCGACCGGGCCAGCGCGACGACCACCAGCAGGCTTGAGGCGAAGATCGCCATCCACGACGAGGCCGCCCAGGAGCCATCAACCGCGCCCTGCAGGATGCCCACCTTCGCGATGAAGCCGCCGCCAGGTGGCAACCCCGACACCGCGATCGCCGCGAACAGGAAAAGCGGCGCGAGGTGGCCGGGCGACAGGGGCGGACCAGGCAACAGGTCGCTGCCGAGCGCGCCCCGTTCATGCGCGATCTCGCCGGCGAGCAGGAACAGCAGTGCCACCGCGAACGTCGAGTGCACCATGTAGAACAGCGCCGCCGAGAGCCCCTGCGCGGAAAACAGGCCCGCGCCGATCAGCATCGAGCCGACCGATGCGACGACCAGGCATGCGACGAGTTCCGCGAGGTTTCGGCACGCCAGCGCGGCGATCGAGGCCATCGCCAGCGTGGCGATGCCGACCGGTACCAGCCATTCGCCAGCAAGGTTGGCGGCCCCCCCGGCTTCCGCGCCGAACATCAGCGTGCAGGTGCGCACGATCGCGTAGATCCCGACCTTGGTCATCAGCGCGAACAGGCAGGCAACCGGCGGCGACGCGCTGGCGTAGCCGTCGCGCAGCCAGAACCCGAGCGGCAGTACGGCTGCCTTGACCGCGAAGACCACCAGCAGGACCAGCCCCGCGCTGCGCAGCAGGGAGGCGTCCTCCGCCGGCGCTGCCGCGACCTGCAGCGACAGATCGGCCATGTTGAGGGTGCCGGTGATGCCATAGAGCAGGCTCGCCGAGACCAGGAACAGCGTCGAGGCGACGAGGTTGCACACCAGGTAGTGGAGGGTTGCGCGCTGCCGACGCGCGCCGCCGCCATGCAGCATCAGGCCGTACGAGGCGATCAGCAGCAACTCGAAGAACACGAAGAGATTGAACAGGTCACCGGTCAGGAATGCGCCGTTGAGTCCCATCAGTTGCAACTGGAGCAATGCGTGGAAGTGGCGGCCGCGTGCATCCCATCCACCGGCTGCGAACCAGGCTGCCGCCACCGCCAGCAGCGCCGTGAGCAGCAGCATCAGGGCGGACAGCCGGTCGAGCACCAGCACGATGCCGTACGGTGCCGGCCAGTTGCCGAGCGGATAGGCGACGGGCTGCCCGATCGCCGACCATCCGAGCAGGTAGACCGCCGCCAGCACCAGCGAAAGGCAGGAACCGATCGAGACCGCGCGGCAGGCGCCGGGCCGCCGCCGGTCGCCGAGGGCCACGATGATCGCGGCCGACAGCAGCGGCAGAACGACCGGTGCGACGAGCAGGTGCCCAAGCATCGCCGTCATCGGTTCGGGTCTCCGTCCCCATCGACATGGTCGGTCCCGCTGTCGTAACGCAGCCGGACCGACAGGGCGAGCAGCAGCGCGGTCATGCCGAAAGAGATGACGATGGCGGTCAGGACCAGCGCCTGGGGCAGTGGATCGGCATAGCGTTCGACGCCTTCCCGGAGCACCGGGGGCGCGCCGATCGCGAGCCGCCCCATCGAGAATATGAACAGGTTGACCCCATACGACAGCAGCGTCAGCCCGAGCATCACGGGGAAGGTCCGCGCGCGCAACAGCAGCCATACGCCGGCCGCGGTCAGCACCCCGATGCCGCTGGCGAGCAGGAGTTCCATCAGGCGGCCTCCGTCCGAACGGCCATCCCGGTGGCAACCTGCGGCGACGCGGGCGCCGCAGCGACGCGCCCGATCGAGGCGATCATCATCATCGTGCTGCCCACCACCGTGAGGTAGACGCCGGCATCGAAGAACATCGCAGACGCCAGCGGCACCTTGCCGAGCAGCGGCAGGTCGAGATACGCGTAGGCGCTGGTCAGGAATGGAAATCCGATCACGGTCGCGCCCAGGCCGGTCAGTATCGCGGTGAACATGCCCGCGGCGATCCAGCGGTCGAACCCTTCCTCGCCGGCGGGAACCGGGCGTGGCGGCATGGCGCCCCGACCGCCGCACGGCACCGCATCGCGCCCCCCGGCCATGTATTGCACGAGCAGCGCGATCGCCGTGACCAGTCCGGCCACGAAGCCGCCGCCCGGCTGGTTGTGGCCGCGAAGGAACAGGTAGGCCGACACCGCGAGCGCAAACGGCAGCATCAGCCGCGCCAGCATGCGCAGCATCAGCGGCCTGGCGCTTTCCGCATCCGGCGCGGACGCCGGACCGGGGGCCACGAAGCCGGCCAGCAGGGCCTGCGCGACCAGGCCGGCCACGGCCAGCACCAGAATCTCGACCATCGTGTCGTAGCCGCGGAAATCGACGAGGATCACGTTGACCACGTTCGATCCGCCCCCCTTCGGCACCGACTGCTCCAGGAAGTAGGTGGAGATGCTGGCGAGCGGACGGGTCAGCACCGCGTAGGCGAGCGCGGTCATGCCGATCCCCGCAGCGAGCGACAGCAGTGCGTCGCGCAGGTGCCGCGGTAGCGTACCTTCGGCGGGCGTGTGCGCGGGCAGGTGGCGCAGCGCAGCCATCAGCAGCACGACCGTCACTACTTCGACCGCGAGCTGGGTCAGCGCCAGGTCGGGCGCGGAGAACAGCACGAAGACGAGGCTGACCAGCAGGCCCACGGCACCGAGCGCGAGCAGCGACAGCAGTCGTTCCCGGTGCAGCGCCACCGTGGTCACCACGGCCGCGACCAGGGCAAACCACATCGCCAGCGCGGCGCCGTTGGACGGCAGCAGCAGTTCGTCGCCGATCGAGTAGTCGTCCTGGAAAAACGGCATCGCCCCCGCCGACAGCACGACCACCAGCAGCAGCCACAACGAGCGCTGCAGCGAGCCGTTCTGCACCAGGCCGGTGGCCAGCCGGGCCGTCGAGACCGAGGTCTCGAGCAACCGGTCGAACAGGCGCTTCGCGCTGATCCTGTCGTCACGGTAGAGATGCAGGTTGTATGCACGCTGCAACCCGAAGTACAGCGCACCGCCGAGCAGCAGGGCGATCGCGCTCATCACCAGCGGCAGGTTGAATCCGTGCCACAGACTGATGCTGTATTCGGGCACGTTGCCGAGGAGCACGCCAGAGACCGCGACGTCCAGGAGGGGCGCGACCACGACGTTCGGCATCACCCCGACCAGCACGCACAGGACGACCAGCAGCTCGACCGGCACGCGCATCCAGCGCGGCGGTTCATGCGGCGTGCGCTCGAGGCCTACCGGGTCGCCGTTGAAGAACACGTCGTGCACCAGCCGCAGCGAATAGGCCACCGCAAACGCGCCGGCCAACGTCGCCATCACCGGCACGAGCCAGTCGGCCCAGGTGCCGGTATCGATCGCCAGCGTCTTGGCCAGCATCATCTCCTTCGACAGGAACCCGTTGAGCAGCGGCACGCCAGCCATCGCCGCCGCGGCCACCGCGACCAGCGTCGCCGTGATCGGCATGAAGCGGGCAAGGCCGTTCAACCGGCGCAGGTCGCGCGTACCCGTCTCGTGGTCGATGATGCCGGCCGCCATGAACAGCGAGGCCTTGAAGGTCGCGTGGTTGATGATGTGGAACACCCCGGCAACCACGGCCAGCGGCGTGTCGAGCCCGAACAGCAGCGTGATCAGGCCCAGGTGGCTGATCGTCGAGTACGCCAGCAGGCCCTTGAGGTCGTGCTGGAACAGCGCGGTCCACGCCGCGAATGCCAGCGTGACCAGGCCAGTGCCGCTGACCAGCAGAAACCACAGGTCGTTGCCGCCGAGCACCGGATACATCCGCGCCAGCAGGAACACCCCCGCCTTCACCATGGTCGCGGAATGCAGATAGGCCGACACCGGAGTCGGTGCGGCCATCGCATGCGGCAGCCAGAAGTGGAACGGAAACTGCGCGCTCTTGGTGAATGCACCGAGCAGCACGAGGACCAGTGCAAGCGGGAACAGAGGATGGGCCTGCAGCAGGTCGCGCTGGTAGAGCACCTCGGACAGTTCGAAGCTGCCAACGATCTGCCCGATCAGCAGCACCCCGGCGAGCAGCGCGAGCCCGCCGGCCCCAGTGACCGTCAACGCCATCCGCGCCCCCTGCCTCCCTTCGCTGCGATCGCGCCAGAAGCCGATCAGCAGGAACGACGACAGGCTGGTGCACTCCCAGAACGCCACCAGCAGCAGCAGGTTGTCCGCCAGCACCACGCCCAGCATCGAGCCCATGAACAGCAGCAGCAGGGACAGGAAACGCGACTCGTCGTCCTCGGGCGAAAGGTAATAGTGCGCGTACAGGATGACCAGCAAACCGATCGCGAGCACCAGCAGCGCGAACAGGAAACCGAAGCCATCGAGCATGAACGTGAGGTTCAGCCCGATCGCGGGCAGCCACGCGCCGCCTGCCTGGACCACCGCACCGTCGAAGACGGCCGGTGCGTAGGCGAGCAGCAGCGCCAGCGAAAGGGCCGGCGCGCAGGCCGCAAGCAGCGCGCAGCGCCTGCGGCGATGCGGACCGGCCAGCCGGGGCAGGGCTGCCATCAGCAGCGGCAGCAATACGATGAGGATCAGGTTCAACGGGTGGCAAGCGGGGCGGTGGGGATCGTCTCGGTCGACTTCGTGGCAAGCAGGAAGCAAGGCGTCCCGGACAGTTCGCACGAAGCGGACGCACGGCGATCGGGCGCAAAGACGGCGCGTCAGCCGTCGGCAAGGCTACCATCGTTGTGCGCGCCCCGGCGCATGCGGACCTTCCCCCGCGCAGCATGCTCTGACCTGCCTGTCAGATCGTCGACACCGATTCCACCCAGATCAGTTCGCACGCGCCGGCCCCCGTATCCTCCCGTGTCATCGAGCTGCGCCAGCGCCAGCCGTCCGGTGCGCGTGCCTCGACAAGGTAGCCGCGCACGGTCACGATCTGCCCCCGCCGCACTGCCTTCAGGGCTGCCTCGACCCGGTCATCCGCCGGGATCATGTGCATGTTGGAACTGGAGGTCTCGATCTCGCGCCGCGGGATCGGGAAGTTGGCGGTGCTCCAGTAGAAGAAGCGCCCGCGCTGACTGATGCTGATGCGCTCCAGGACGGTGGTGTCGGACATCCTGCCCCAGCCGAGCGCGAGGTCGACCGGCGCCAGCTGCGCCTCGCGGTCGAGGCGGTAATGTTCTGCGCCAAGCACACGCGCAGAGACCTCGAAGCGCGCCAGCGCGCGAATCCGGTACCCGTTGCGCTCGAATTCG
>CAMDXD010000295.1 GCA_945877995.1 Bordetella parapertussis | reverse complement strand
CCTCTGAGAGGAAGCCAGCATGGCCCATGATCCGCTGAACACCCTGCGCGAATTCAAACTGAAGTCCGGCCGGAGCGGCAGGATGTATTCCTTGAAAGCGCTGGAAGAGCAGGGGTTCGGCAAGACCTCGCGCCTGCCGGTGAGCCTGCGCGTGGTGCTCGAATCGGTGCTGCGCAACTGCGACGGCCAGCGCATCGGCCCCGACTCGGTGAAGGCGCTGGCCGCCTGGAAGCCCAACGGCGAGCGCACCAATGAACTGCCGTTCGTGCTGGCGCGCATCATGCTGCAGGACATGGCGGGCTTCCCCGCGCTAAACGACTTCGCCGCGATGCGCGCCGAAGCGAAGCGCCAGAACTTCGACCCGGCCCGCATCGAGCCGCTGGTCCCGGTGGACCTGGTCGTCGACCACTCGATCGTGGTGGACGTGCACAACTCCACCGACGCGCTGCGCCGGAACATGGAGATCGAGTTCGAGCGCAACGGCGAGCGCTACACCTTCCTCAAGTGGGCCAAGCAGGCCTTCTCCGGCATCCGCGTGGTGCCCCCAGGCAACGGCATCTGCCACCAGGTGAACCTCGAGTACCTGTCGCGCGGCGTGTGGGAGAAGGACGGAATCTACTATCCCGACTCCGCGGTCGGCACCGACTCGCACACCACGATGGTGAACGCGATCGGCGTGCTGGCCTGGGGCGTCGGCGGCATCGAAGCCGAAGCGGCGATGCTCGGCCAGCCATACTACTTCCTCGAGCCCGACGTGGTCGGCGTGCACATGACCGGGAAGCTCAATCCCGGCGTCACCGCCACCGACCTGGTGCTCACCGTCACCGAACTGCTGCGCAAGTCCAACGTGGTCAACAAGTTCGTCGAGTACTTCGGCGAGGGCGCGTCCACGCTCAGCGCCACCGACCGCGCGACCGTCGCCAACATGGCGCCCGACTATGGCGCGACCTGCGGCTTCTTCGCGATCGACGACAAGACGCTCGAGTACTACCGGATGACCGGCCGCGAAGAGCATTGCGACGCGATCGAGTCCTACCTCAAGGCGCAGGGGATGTTCGGCATCCCGAAGAAGGGCGAGATCGACTACTCGCAGGTCATCGAGATGGACCTGTCCACCGTGCGCCCCAGCGTGTCCGGTCCGAAACAGCCGGAAGAGCGCCTGAACCTCGAGGCGATCAAGGACCGGTTCAACGAGCTGTTCTCCAAGCCGATTGCCGAAGGCGGCTACAACAAGCCGGCTTCGGACCTGGACAAGCGGTCCCCGGTCGCCAACCCGACGGTGGGCGACGTCGGCCATGGCGACATCGGCATCGCGGCGATCACCTCCTGCACCAACACGTCGAACCCGTGGGTGCTGCTGGCTGCCGGCCTGCTGGCCAAGAAGGCGGTCGAGAAAGGCATGAAGCCGCATCCGCGGGTGAAGACCTCGCTCGCGCCCGGCTCCAAGGTGGTGACGGCCTACCTGAAGGACGCCGGCCTGATGCCCTACCTGGAACAGCTCGGCTACCACGTGGTCGCCTATGGCTGCACCACCTGCATGGGATTGGCGGGGCCGCTCGACAAGGACCTGGAAGAGTCGATCGTCAACAACGACGTGATCTGCGCAGCAGTCCTGTCCGGCAACCGCAACTTCGAAGCGCGCGTGCACCAGTCGCTCAAGGCCAACTTCCTGATGAGCCCGCCGCTGGTGATCGCATTCGCGCTCGCTGGCACCGTGCGCATCGACATGGACAAGGACCCGATCGGCAATGACAAGGACGGTAAGCCGGTCTACCTGAAAGACCTCTGGCCGACGCCCGCCGAAGTCGATGCGGTGATGAAGTTCGCGCTCAATCCCGAGAGCTTCCGGCGCGAGTACGGCGACCTGTCCGGCGCGAAAGACCTCTGGGACGGCATTCCCGAAGCGAAGGGCGCGCTGTACCAGTGGGACGACAAGTCGACCTACCTGCTCGAGCCGCCGCTGTTCGAGGGCTTCAGCCGCACCCTGCCCAAGGTTACAGACGTGCGCGGCGGCCGCGCGCTGGGCATCTTCGGCAACAAGCTGACCACCGACCACATCAGCCCGGTGGCACCGATCCGCAAGGGCACGCTTGCCGGCGACTGGCTGGTCGCGGCTGGCAGCACCGACCTGTCCAGCTTCGGCTCGCGGCGCACCAACCACGAGGTGATGGTCCGCGGCGCGTTCGCCAACCCCCGCATCAAGAACCTGATGGTGCCCGGCTCTGAAGGCGGCGTGACCTTCCACCAGCCCGACGGCGCGAAGATGCAGATCTTCGACGCGTCTATGCAGTACCAGAAAGACAAGGTTCCGCTGTTCGTCTTCGGCGGCGAGGCCTACGGCACCGGGTCGTCACGTGACTGGGCGGCCAAGGGCACCCAGATGCTCGGCATCCGGGTCGTGGTCGCGCGCGGCTACGAGCGTATCCACCGCTCGAACCTGGTCGGGATGGGCGTACTGCCCTGCCAGTTCAAGGGCACGGACAGCGTGCAGACGCTCGGCATCACCGGTGAAGAGAGCTACGACCTGATCGGTGTCGAAGGCGGCAACATCAAGCCGCTGCAGGACGTCACGCTGGTGATCCACCGCAAGGACGGCAGCACCCAGAACGTGGCGGTGACGCTGCGTGTCGATTCTCCGATCGAGGTCGAGTACCTGAAGAACGGCGGCATCCTGCCGTTCGTGCTGCGCGAACTGATGGCTTCCTGACCGGGCGGACCACGTCCACGCCGGTTCGTCCCGGTCCGCTTCGTTTCCTCTTCTGCCCCATTCGATCCAGAGCCTGTCATGACCCAAGACGTCTTCAACACCCTGCGCGACTTCACGCCCTCGGCCGGCCTGTCCGGCAAGTACCACTCGCTGGCCGCGCTCGAGGCTGCAGGCCTGGGCAAGATCTCACGGCTGCCGCGCTCGATCCGCGTGGTGCTCGAGGCGCTGGTGCGCCATTGCGACGGCCGGAAGGTCACGGAAGAGCACATCCGGGCGCTCGCCGCATGGCAGGCCAAGGGTGCACGCACTACCGAGATCCCGTTCATCGTGGTGCGTATCGTGCTGCAGGACCTGATCGGATTCGGCACGCTGAACGACCTGGCGGCGATGCGCAATGCGGCGAGCAAGCTCGGCGTGGCGCCGGGCAAGATCGAGCCGCTGGTGCCGGTGGACGTGGTGGTCGACCACTCGGTCGAGATCGACGTCTACAACCGTCCCGACGCGGTGCAGGTCAACCAGGAGATCGAGTTCAAGCGCAACGCCGAGCGCTACGCGTTCGTCAAATGGGCACAGGGTGCGTTCAAGACCGTGCGAGTGGTGCCGCCAGGCAACGGCATCATCCACCAGATCAACATGGAATATCTGTCGCGCGGTGTATGGGAGAAGGACGGCACCTGGTTCCCGGACACCGTGTTCGGCACCGACTCGCACACGACGATGGTCAATGGCATCGGCGTGGTCGCCTGGGGCGTGGGCGGCATCGAAGCCGAGGCCGGCATGCTCGGCCAGCCCAATGCCTTCCTCACGCCCGACGTGGTCGGCTGCCACCTGACTGGCAGGCTGCGCGAGGGCGTGACCGCCACCGACCTGGCGCTGACCGTCACCGAACTGATGCGCAAGGCGAAGGTGGTCGGAAAGTTCGTCGAGTTTTTCGGCGAAGGTGCCGCCAACCTGACCGCGGCCGATCGCTGCACGGTGGCGAACATGGCGCCGGAGTATGGCGCCACGATGGGCTACTTCCCGGTCGACGACAAGACGATCGACTACTTCCGCACGACCGGCCGCGAGCCGGAGCAGATCGCGGCGATCGAGGCCTACTTCCGGGCGCAGGACATGTTCGGCATGCCCGGCTCCGGTGACATCGACTACACCCAGGTCATCGAACTGGATCTGGACAGCATCGTGCCCAGCCTGTCCGGTCCGAAGCGGCCGCAGGACCGGGTGAACCTGCCCGAACTCGGGCGTGATTTCAACCGCCTGTTCGCCGCGCCGACCGACAAGAACGGCTATGCACGAGATGCCGGCGACCTCGATCGACGCGAGGCCACCGGCCATGGCTTCGATGTCGGCCATGGCGACGTGCTGATCGCCTCGATCACCTCGTGCACGAACACGTCGAATCCGGCGCTGCTGCTGGCGGCCGGCCTGCTCGCCAAGCGCGCGGTCGAGAAGGGCCTGACCACGCATCCGCGCATCAAGACCTCGCTCGCGCCCGGCTCGCGGGTGGCGACGAAGTACCTCCAGGACGCAGGCCTGCTGCCGTTCCTCGAGAAGCTCGGCTTCGGCGTGGTGGCATACGGCTGCACGACCTGCATGGGTGCGGCCGGTCCGCTCGACACGAAGATCGAAGAAGCCGTCGTGTCGAAAGACCTGGTCACTTGCGCCGTGCTGTCGGGCAACCGCAACTTCGAGGCGCGCGTGCACCCGAACCTGCGTGCGAACTACCTCGCCAGCCCCGCGCTGGTGGTCGCTTATGCGCTCGCCGGCACGGTGCGCACCGACCTGACCACCGACCCGCTGGGCGTGGACAAGGACGGCAAGCCGGTGTTCCTGCGCGACCTGTGGCCGACGGACGCGGACGTGGCCGCACAGCTCCCGTTTGCGGCCAACCCGGAACACTTCCGTCGCGAGTACAGCGACCTGTCCGGCAACAAGAAGCTCTGGGAAGCCATCCCGACGGTCGAAGGCGCGGTGTACCAGTGGGATCCGCAATCGACGTTCATCCGCGAACCGCCGTTCTTCGAAGGCGTCACTGCCACGCCGGGCAAGGTGAACAACATCGTCGGCGCTCGGGCCCTTGCCATCCTTGGTGATTCGATCACCACCGACCACATCAGCCCCTCGACGAAGATCCGTCCGGGCACGCCGGCCGGCAAGTGGCTGGAGCCATTCCAGGAAAACCACCCGCCGGCGGAATGGGGCCATTTCGGCGTTCGCCGTTGCAACCACGAGCTGATGGTGCGTGGCACCTTCGCCAACGTGCGCCTGCGCAACGCGGTCGCGCCCGGCACCGAAGGGCCCATCACGAAGCACCAGCCCGATGGCGCGCAGATGACGATCTTCGATGCGTCCGAGCAGTACCGGAAGTCCGGCACTCCGCTGGTCATCTTCGGTGGCGAAGACTACGGCATGGGCTCGTCGCGCGACTGGGCCGCCAAGGGCGTGCAACTGCTCGGCGTGAACGCGGTGATCGTGAAGAGCTTCGAGCGCATCCATCGCGCCAATCTGATCGGCATGGGTGTGGTGCCCCTGCAGTTCAAGCCGGGCGAGGACGTGTCGACGCTGAAGATCGACGGCACCGAGTCATTCTCGATCGAGGGCCTTGAAGGCGGCAACGTGAAGCCGATGCAGGACGTGACGATGACGATCACCCGCGCAGATGGGTCCACGCAGAAGGTCA
>CAMDXD010000294.1 GCA_945877995.1 Bordetella parapertussis | reverse complement strand
GGGTAAGGCGTTGTGGGTGCTGCACATAGTCGAAACCATAGCGCCCCTTGACGCACAGCCGCCCGTGGTTCGAAGGCCCGTCGCGGCCGGTGACGAACTTGATGACGTTGGTGCTTTTCTGCACGTGGTAGGTGAGCTGGCAGCCGACGCCACAGAACGGGCAGACCGAATGCACCTGCTTGTCCGGCACCTGCAGGCCGACCTCGCGCGCGGGCATCAGTGCCCCGGTCGGGCAGGCCTGCACGCATTCGCCGCAGGCAACGCAACTGCTGTTGCCCATCGGGTCGTCCAGGTCGAACGCGATCTTCGAATGGTCGCCGCGGAACGCATAGCCGATCACGTCGTTCACCTGCTCTTCCCGGCAGGCGCGCACGCAGCGGGTGCACTGGATGCAGGCGTCGAGGTTGACCGCGATGCCCGGGTGCGACAGATCGGACGCGACCTTCGGCCGCGCGGCGAACCGGGGCAGCCCCATGTCGAGCTTGCGCGCCCACTGATCGAGTTCGGAATCGAGCGTATGGGCCTTCGCCGGCATGTCGGACAGCAACAGCTCGAGCACCATCTTCTGCGACTGCAGCGCGCGCGGGCTGGCAGTCTCGACTTCCATGCCGGCCTTCGGCGACCGGCAGCACGAGGGCGCCAGCACCCGCTCGCCCTTGATCTCGACCACGCAGGCCCGGCAGTTGCCGTCCGGACGCATGCCCGGCTTGTAGCACAGGCGCGGGACCTCGACGCCCAGCCGGTCGGCGGCCTCGATCAGCGTCTCGTCGGCGAACGCGGTGACCGTGCTGCCGTTCAGCTTGAACTCGACCTCGTCGCGCGCGGCGACCGGCTCTGACATCATGTTCATCGAAGTTCTTCCGGGAAGTACTTGATCACGCAGCGGATCGGGTTGGGCGCCGCCTGGCCCAGGCCGCAGATCGAGGCATCGGCCATCACCTGCGACAGTTCCTCGAGCAGCGGTGCGTCCCACTTGGGCTGCTGCAGGAGGTCGAGCGCCTTCGCGGTGCCGACGCGGCAGGGCGTGCACTGTCCGCAGGACTCTTCCTTGAAGAAGGCCAGCAGGTTGCGCGCGGCGCCCGCCGCACGGTCCTTGTCGGACAGCACCACCACCGCGGCCGAGCCGATGAAGCAGCCGTAGGCATTCAGGGTATCGAAATCGAGTGGGATATCGCCGAGCGAGGCGGGCAGGATGCCCCCGGATGCGCCTCCCGGCAGGTAGCCGTAGAACGCTTGCCCCGGCAGCATGCCGCCACAGTACTCGTCGATCAGTTCGCGCACCGTGATGCCGGCGGGTGCCAGGTGCACGCCCGGCTTCTTCACCCGGCCCGACACCGAGAACGAACGCAGCCCCTTGCGCTCGTGCCGGCCTTGCCCGGCGAACCAGCCAGCGCCCTTCTCGACAATGTCGCGAACCCAGTACAGGGTCTCCATGTTGTGCTCGAGCGTGGGCCGGCCGAACAGGCCGACCTGCGCGACATACGGCGGCCGCAGCCGCGGCATGCCGCGCTTGCCTTCGATCGACTCGATCATCGCCGACTCTTCGCCACAGATGTATGCGCCGGCACCGCGCCGCAAGTGGATCGGGGGCAGACCCCACGGCGGATCGGCCTTCAGCTTTGCCAGCTCGCGTTCCAGCATCTCGCGGATGCCATGGTATTCGTCGCGCAGGTAGATCCAGATGCCGCCCACGCCGCAGGCGGTGGCCGCGATCAGCATGCCCTCGAGGAAACGGTGCGGGTCGCGTTCGAGGTACCAGCGGTCCTTGAAGGTGCCCGGCTCGCCCTCGTCGATGTTGATCGCCATCAGGCGCGGTGCGGGTTCGGCGCGCACGATGCGCCACTTGCGTCCGGCCGGGAAGCCGGCGCCACCCAGCCCGCGCAGCCCTGAATCTTCCATGACCTTGATCACCGACTCGATGTCGCGCGCACCGCTGACGCATTCCGCGAACAGCTGGTAGCCGCCGGCGGCACGGTAGGCGTCGTAGTCGACGACCTGCGGGGCCGGGCAACGCACCGCGTTCGCGCGGATCGCCTTGTGCACCGACTCGGCCGTGGCATGCCCGACCGGATTCTGGTGCACGACGGCCGCGGGCGCGACCTCGCAACGGCCCAGGCAGGGCGCATGCAGCACGCGCACGTCGCGCCCGACCGTCTTCTTGAGGTTCTCGATCAGGCGCTTCGACCCGGCCAGCTCGCAGCTGATCGAATCGCAGACCCGGACCGTCAGCCGCGGCGGCACGGCATCGCCCTCCTTCACCACGTCGAAGTGGTGGTAGAAGGTCGCCACCTCGTACACCTCTGCGGTGGCCATCCGCATCTCGGCGGCGAGCGCCACCAGGTGCGGCGCCGACAGGTGGCCGTAGCGGTCCTGGATCAGGTGCAGGTGCTCGATCAGCAGGTCGCGGTCGCGCGGCGCGCTGCCGAGCAGTTCGAGGACCTGCTGCAACGCCTGCGGATCGACCGCACGGCCCTTCGGCCGGTTGCCGCGTCCGCCGCGGAAGCTGATCGGCCGGACCTCACCCACCTGGCCACCGGCGCCAGTGGCGCCAGCGACATTGCCTGCACCGGCACCGCCGGAGGAGGTGCCGGCGGCGCCCTCCTTCGACCGACCGGCTGCGCCTTCGTCCTGCTCCTGCATGTGAACCTCTGTCTGTCGCAACCGCGGCGATGTGCGAACTCAGATGACCGACTTCAGGAGTTGCCCCATCTCCGACGGGTTGCGGGTCACCTTGATGCCGCACTCTTCCATGATGGAGAGCTTTTCCTGCGCCGTGCCCTTGCCACCGGAGATGATCGCACCGGCGTGGCCCATGCGCTTGCCGGGCGGTGCGGTGACCCCGGCGATGAAGCCGATCACCGGCTTCTTCATGTGGGCCTTGATCCACTGCGCACACTCTTCCTCGTCCGAGCCGCCGATCTCGCCGACCATGATCACGGCGTCGGTCTCGGGGTCGTCGTTGAACAGGCGCATCACGTCGATGTGCTTCATGCCGTTGACAGGGTCGCCGCCGATGCCGACGCAGCTCGACTGGCCGATCCCGAGTTCCGAAAGCTGGCCGACAGCCTCGTAGGTCAGCGTGCCGGAGCGTGAGACGACACCGACGCGGCCCTTCTTGTGGATATGGCCCGGCATGATGCCGATCTTGATCTCGTCCGGGGTAATCACGCCCGGGCAGTTCGGCCCGACCAGCAGCGTCTTCTTGCCCTGCTTGCGCATGCGGTCGCGCACCACGATCATGTCGCGCACCGGGATGCCCTCGGTGATGCAGATCACGAGGTCGAGGTCGGCATCGACCGCTTCCCAGATCGCCTCGGCGGCGAACGGCGGCGGCACGTAGACCACGCTGACATTGGCGCCAGTCTGAGCCTTCGCCTCCTTCACGGTGCCGAAGATCGGAATGCCCTCGTACTTCTCGCCGGGCTTCTTCGGGTTCACGCCGGCGACATAGCAATTGGCGCCGTTGGCGTATTCCTTGCCCATCTTGGTGTGGAACTGGCCGGTCTTGCCGGTGATGCCCTGGGTCATCACGCGGGTGTTCTTGTCGATCAGGATGCTCATCGGAAGGTCCCTTATTTCCTGGCGGCGTGGGCGTTGGCACCGGCGACGACGCGCTCGGCGGCTTCGGCCATGTTGTTCGCGGTGATGATCGGCAGGCCGGACTCGGCCAGGATCTTCTTGCCGAGGTCTTCGTTGGTGCCCTTCATGCGCACCACCAGCGGAACCGCCAGCTTCACCTCGCGCGCCGCGCTGACCACGCCGTTGGCGATGGTGTCGCAGCGCATGATGCCGCCGAAGATGTTGACCAGGATCGCCTGCAGGTTCGGGTTCTTCAGCATGATCTTGAAGGCTTCGGTCACCTTCTCGGTGGTCGCGCCACCGCCGACGTCGAGGAAGTTCGCCGGGCTGCCGCCGTAGAGCTTGATCACGTCCATGGTCGCCATCGCCAGGCCGGCGCCGTTGACCAGGCAGCCGATGTTGCCGTCGAGCGAGATGTAGGCGAGGTCGAACTTCGAGGCCTCGATCTCGGCAGGGTCTTCCTCGTCGAGGTCGCGGTAGGCGACGATGTCGGGATGCCGGAACAGCGCATTTGAGTCGAAGTTGAACTTGGCATCGAGCGCAATCACGTCGCCGCTGCCAGTGACGATCAGCGGGTTGATCTCGGCCAGGCTGGCGTCGGTGTCCCAGAACGCGTTGTACAGGCCCTGCAGGATGGTGCGCGCATGCGCGATCGAGCCGGCCGGCACGCCGATCTTCGCCGCCACGTCGTCGGCGTCGGCGTCAGTGAGGCGGGTATCGGGATCGATGAACACCTTGTGGATCTTCTCGGGCGTGTGCTCGGCCACTTCCTCGATGTCCATGCCGCCCTCGGAACTGGCCATCAGCGTCACCTTCTGGGTGACCCGATCTACCACCATGCCCAGGTACAGCTCCATCTTGATGTCCGCACCTTCTTCGACCAGCAGCCGGCGCACCTTCTGGCCCTCGGGGCCGGTCTGGTGGGTGACCAGTTGCATGCCGAGGATCGCCGTCGCGTACGTGCGCACCTCGTCGATCGACTTGGCGACCTTCACGCCGCCACCCTTGCCGCGGCCGCCGGCGTGGATCTGGGCCTTGACGACCCAGACCTTGCCGCCGAGTTCCTGCGCCGCCTTCACCGCCTCGTCGACGCTGAATGCCGGTATGCCGCGCGGCGTGCGCACGCCGAACCTGCGCAGGATTTCCTTGCCCTGGTACTCGTGAATCTTCATCTGGATTGGCCCTGTTGTTGCCCGACGGATGCCCGGCGAGCGCAGCGTACGGAGCGGAGAAGGCTGCGGGCGCACCCGCCCGGGCGGACAATCTAAGTGAGCGCCCCGGAGACAGCCTTGACCATGGTCAAGCGGCACCCGGCAGGCAGGCCGGGGGACAGCCCCCCACCCGCCTGCTGCCGACCCGGTCGGGCGTTCGGCAAGGCACCAACCCCCGATTGTACGGCCGCCGGCGTCGGAGGACACGGGGCGCTGCAGCGCGGCACAGGGTCATCGGTGCCGCAGGTCGATGCAAAGAGATATACAACAGTGGTCCCTGCCGCAGCCCGGCTTCCTGCATTGCAGTAGATTAGGCTGCATTCCTCTTGCGCTTGTGCAGCGATCCCGCCCATGTCCGAATCCGATCCCGCAGCCCGTCCGGAAATGGCAGACGGCCGTTCCGCCACCGCGTCCGCAGGCCCGGCCGCCATGCCTCGGCGCAGGCGCTGGCTCGGCTGGACCGTGCTGGCCGCGGTGCTGTGCGGCGCAGCGGCCACCGTCTGGCTGGCCGTCGAGCGCAGCCCAAGCGCGGCGGCCACGGCCACGAAGGGCCCGGCGAAGGCTGCGGGTGCCGAGAAGGCGGCAGGCGCGGACAAGGGGGGTGCCGACGGCAAGTCGGCGGCGGTGGCGGCAGAGGGGCGACGCGA
>CAMDXD010000293.1 GCA_945877995.1 Bordetella parapertussis | reverse complement strand
TGGTCGACCAGCTGATCGCCGGTGGTTCGTCAAACTTCAAGTACCGCGTCGGCTCGGGAGCCAACAGCTCGATCACCAACTGCGGCACGACATCGAAGAAGATCGAACGCGGCGACCTGATCCGCGTCGAGGTGCTGGGCGACGTCGACAACTACCGGTCGAACGTGACCCGCACCGCGGTTGTCGGCGAACCCACCGAGCGCCAGAAGCGCATCTGGGCGGCGCTGATGCATGCACGCGACACCTGCAAGACGATGCTCAAGCCGGGTACCGCGGTGAAGGACGTCTACCTCACCTACGTGCGCATCTGCCGCGAGAACGACATCGAGCCCACGCTCAAGTTCCTAGGGCACGGCATCGGCCAGACCATCCATGAAGAACCGTACCTGACCGATACCCGCACCATCGTGTTCGAGCCGAACATCACCTTCACGATGGAGCCGCTCTACATGATCCCGGGCGAGATGGGCTTCCACGTCGAGGACATGTACGTGATCACGCCCGGCGGCTTCGAGCCGCTGACCGGGAACCTCTGCAGCAACGATGAACTAATCAGGG
This sequence comes from Bordetella parapertussis, assembly GCA_945877995.1. GTDB lineage: Bacteria > Pseudomonadota > Gammaproteobacteria > Burkholderiales > CAIKXV01 > CAIKXV01. The sequence continues at coordinate 4,906 of CAMDXD010000293.1, read as the reverse complement.
TCGGCTGACCGTGGCCGGCACCGGTGCCACGCCGTTGAAGCTGCAGTCGCTCGACACCTACCTGGTCGCACTTCCGGTGCGCCGCGTGCACCGCTGGGTCGGGCTCGATTCTCCGATCGGTGCCGGCTATGTCGTTACCCGCGCCACGCTGGACGATGGCAGCGTCGGCTGGGGCGAATGCCAGCCGATCAAGACCTGGGGCGGCGACGACGCCAGCCGCTATGGCGAGACCCCGCGCGCCAGCCTGGTGGTGATCCGCGACCACATCGTCCCGGCGCTGAAGGATGTCGACGTGCGCCAGTTCGAGCAGGTGCATGCGGCGATGAACCGCTCGCTGCGCGGCTATCCGTATGCGAAGGCGGCCGTCGAGGTCGCGCTGTTCGACGCGGTCGGGCACAGCCTCGGCGTGCCGGTGTACCAGCTGCTCGGCGGCCGGTTCCGCGACCGCGTGCAGCTGGCGCACAGCATCGGGCTGATGGAGATCGAAGATGCCGTGGCCGAGGCTGCGAAGGTCGTCGATGAAGGCATCACGACGCTGAAGATAAAGATCGGCGTCGACATCGAGCGTGACGTGGCGATCGTGCGCGAGGTGCGCCGCGCGATCGGGCCCGCCGCACGCATCCGGGTCGACGCCAACCAGGGCTACCGCAGCTGGCGCGACGCGGTCTGCGCCATCCGCCGCATGGAGGAGTACGACATCTCGTACGTGGAACAGCCGGTCGACGGCATCCGTGCCATGGCCGAGGTGTCCGCGCGCATCGATGTCCCGGTGATGGCGGACGAGAGCTCGTGGACCGAACGCGACGTCACCGCGATCGCCGCCGAGCGGGCTGCGCAGTACCTGTCGGTCTACTACACCAAGCCCGGCGGCCTGTGGAAGGCGAAGCGGCTGCTGGTCGTGGCCGGCGCGTTCGGCATGCAGTGCGACATCAACGGTTCGGCCGAGATGGGCATCGGCAATGCGGCCAACCTGCACCTGGCTGCCTCGTCGCCCGAGGTGACGCTGGCCGGAACGATCCCGGTGACCTCCACCGCCGAAGTGGTGCGCACGAAGATCGCCGGCCGCAAGTACCTCGACGACATCATCCGGATGCCGTTCGAGTACGAAGGCGGATGCCTGCGCGTGCCCGACGGTCCTGGCCTCGGCATCGAGGTGGACGAAGAGAAGCTGCGCCGCTACGCGCTGGATGCCTGAGCCGGTCGACGGACAAGCGAGGGAAACGAAGGATGAAGCCGGTGGAACGCGTTGCGATCATGGGTGCCGGCAATGGCGGGTGCGCGGCTGCGGTCGACCTCGGGCAGCGCGGCTACGAGGTGCGCCTGTGGGGCCGCAGTGCCTCGACGCTGTCGCCGCTGCAGGCCGTGGGTGGCGTGGCCCATGAGGGCGTGCTGGGCGACGGTTTCGCGAAGATCCCGCTGATCACTGGCGACCCGGCGGCGGCGATGGCCGGGGCCGATGCAGTGATCATCCTCGCGCCGGCGCAGGCGCACGAGGACATCGTCACCCGGGTCGCGCCGCACCTGGTGCCGGGGCAGGTGCTGATGGCCGCACCCGGGCAGACGCTCACGCTGCTGCCGGGGACCCTGCGGCGCCTGGGCCATGCGCGGCCGGTGACCTCGGTCAGTTCGACGCTGCCGTACATCTGCCGCAAGGTCGAGCCGGCCAAGGTGCGCATCTCGCGCCTGAGCGCGCGGCTGCGTTTCGCCGCGTTTCCTGCCGCGGAGACCGCTGCGCTGCACGAGCGCCTGCAGCCGCTGTTCCCGGCGCTGCATCCGGTGCCGACCGTGCTCGACACGCTGTTCCCCTACACCAATGCGATCCACCATCCGCCGGCCTTCCTGTGCAACATCGGGCGCATCGAGTCGACCGGCGGCGACTACTGCCACTACTACGACGGCATCACCCCTTCGGTGGGCACGCTGATCGATGCGCTCGATGTCGAGCGGCTGGCGATCGCGCGTGCATACGGCTGCCACATCGAGAAGATCTCCGAGCACTTCTTCCAGATGGGCTACACGAACGAGGCCGGGCGTGCCGGCGGCACCGCCTACGACGTGTTCCACAACAGCGAGCCCAACCGCTGGATCAGGGCGCCGTCGAGCATCGACCACCGGTTCTTCAACGAGGACATCCCGTTCGGACTGGTGCCGTTCTCGGAACTCGCGCGGCTCGCATCGGTGCCGGCACCGGTCACCGACGCGGTGATCACCATCTCCAGCGCGATCACCCGGCGCGCCTACCGCGACAGCGGCCTGAACGCGGCCAAGATGGCGATCGAAGGCCTCGACCCGGCCGCGGTGCGCGCGCTGGTGGAAAAAGGATATGCCTGAAATGACGACAGCCGGTATCCGCTTCGGCGTGAGCTTCGACGGTTTCGCGCCGGTACGCGATGCGGTGGCCCTGGCCTGCGAGGCGGAAGCGGCGGGCGCATCGTCGTTCTGGATCGCCGACCATGTCGGCTATCGCGACACGCTGGTCACCGCGACCGCGATAGCCGGTGCCACCACGAAGCTGCGCGTGGTGCCGACCGCGCTCAGTCCCTACCTGCGGCATCCGACGCCGACCGCGATGGCGCTGGCGTCGATCGCGGAGATGGCGCCGGGGCGCCTCGAGGTGGCGATCGGCGTGGGCAATCCGCTTTTCCTGCAGGAGTCCGGGCACGAGGTGGTGAAGCCGGTCGGGACGCTGCGCGACTATGTCGCTGCACTGAAGGCGCTGTGGGCGACGCAGCCGGTCGAGATGAAGGGACAGACCTTCACGCTGGCCGGCGCCAAGCTGGCCTTCGCCGCGCCGTACGACATCCCGGTCTACCTGGCGCCGATGAAGGAGCAGATGCTGAAGCTGTCCGGTTCGGTCGGCGACGGGCTGGTCCTGTCGGCCGGCCTCACGGTCAACCATGTGCGCAACTCGCTGGCGATCGCCGAGGCCGGCGCGGTCGCCGCCGGCCGGCCATTCACCAGCCTCAAGCGCGCGGCCTACATCATCTTCATCGCGAACGAAGGTTCCGGGGCCGAGGCACGGCTGCTCGCCCGGCAGAAGCTGGCCTTCCTGCTGCGCAACCGCTTCCTCGACGACAGCATCCGCGATTCCGGGTTGCCGATCGACCAGCCGGCGATCATCGCCGCGGTGTCGCGGCGCGACCTCGATGCGGCCACGGCGCTGGTGCCCGAGGAAGCCATCGACGCATTCACGGTGACTGGCGATGTCGCCGGTTGCGCGCGGCGGCTCCGGCAGTACCTCGATGCCGGCGTCGACGAACCGGTGCTGGTGCCGACCGGTGAACTGGCAGACCGCCGGCGAAGCCTCGCCGCGGCAAGGAAGGTCGCTTCACTTCTCTAGGGGGGGACGCATGGCAAACGCACTGGTCGAGGCACTGGCGGCGGGGGGCGTCGATTTCGTCGCCGCGTTCGCATCCAGCGGCATGTCGAAGAGCCAGCAGCTGGTCGAGAAGGATCCGCGCTTCCAGGTGGTCTTCCCGAGCAACGAAGGCGAGGGCATGGTGATCTGCGCCGGTGCCTACCTCGCCGGGCGCAGGCCTGCGATCCTGATGGAGAACTCCGGCTTCCTGCTCTCGGCCTACCAGCTGATGCGGCTGCATGCAGCCAACGAGATCCCGGTGCTGATGGTGCTCGACCACCGTGGCGGTTTCGGCGAGGGCAACTGGTGGGCGGTGCCGCTCGGCTGGTCGACCGAGCCCGCGCTCGATGCGCTGCGCATCCCGCATGCGATGGCCGACACCGCGGCCGATGTCGCCCGGCTGCTGCCGCGGATGGTGAAGTCGATGCTGCACACCAAGGTGCCCTGCTGCCTGATCCTCCGCCGCGGCATCGAACTGGAGTAGACCATGCGCCGATACGACTACCTGAAGCGGCTGGCCGGGATGGTGTCCGAGCGTACCCTCGTCGTCTGCAACCTCCAGGACACGACCTACGAATGGCAGCACCTGCGGCCGGGAGACGGCAACCTGTTGCGCATGGGCATGGCCTGCGTGACGCCGGTCGCATTCGGCCTGGCCGCCTCGCTGCCGGGCGAGAAGGTGGTCGCGCTGGACGGCGACGGTAGCCTGCTGCTCGGGCTGGGCATGCTGACCACGCTCGGCCGCTACCCCACCGGCAACCTGGTGGTGCTGGTGTTCGACAACCAGTGCTACTACTCGACCACGCGGGCGATGAACCTCGACGAGGCCCAGTTGTCCGCGACCGCGTACGGCACCGACCTCGCTGCGATGGCACGCGCTGCCGGCGTGCGCGATGCGCTGGCCGTCGACGACATGGCCGGCTTCGAGCGCGAGGTCGGCGCTGCGCTGGCCGGCGACCGGATGGCGTTCATCGTGGTGAAGGTCGACGACATCCAGCCGCAGAAAGTGCCGATGCCGACCACCGACGGCAAGGAGAACAAGTACCGCTTCATGCGCTTCATCGAGAAGCTGGTCGGCGGCAGCTTCCTGCCGACCGAGGAAGAGAAGGTCTGGAAGACGCCGGGGAACGCGTGAAGCGCCGGGCCGTCCGGGCGTTGCAGCCGTCCATGCAGCCCTTCGTGACTAGGTTCCTGCCGGCGCTCCTGCTGGCGCTCGGCGCCAGCAGCGCGGCCGCCCAGGCGTATCCCTCGCGCCCGGTGCGCCTGGTGGTGCCGTTCGTGCCGGGCGGCACCACCGACATCGTCGCGCGCATCGTCGCCGAGCAACTGCAGCAGGGATTCATGCAGACCTTCCTGGTGGACAACCGGGGCGGCGCCGGCGGCAATGCCGGGGCGGAGATCGTCGCGCGCAGTGCGCCCGATGGCCATACGCTGCTGCTGACCTCGCCTGGGCCGCAGGTGATCAACCAGTTCCTGCATGCGAAGATGCCCTACGACCCGCAGCGCGATTTCTCGCCGGTGCTGCTTGTGACCCGGCAGAGCAACGTG
>CAMDXD010000292.1 GCA_945877995.1 Bordetella parapertussis | reverse complement strand
CGATCCCCAGCGGCTGGAGCATTCCCATGATCATCCGGTCGCGTTCGTGTACGGGCTCTTCGTTGATGATCCTGGACAGTCCCTCCCAGTAGGCCAGTCCGGTGGGCTGTGTCCCGCTCCATTTGCGGCCATTCGGACTGATGTGCACGGCCTGCGGCGGATTCTCGCGCTGGCTGTAGGGATAGATGCGTATGGCTGCCACCAGCGCCATGGCCTTCTCGCGATCGGGCTCGAGTACGCGGTGCGCGACCCAGACGTTGACCGTGGAAGAGCGGAAGACGTGATAGCCATCCGGACGCATTTCAGGGTCGTTCGGTCCGAGGATGAGGTACTTGCCACCTGCGCCCTTGTCGGGTCCGGTCTGGCCGGAATCCGTGATGGGCCGCTGCCAGAAATCGACGACGCCGCCGGCCGTCGGGCCTGCGGGAATCTCCATCACCAGCGGGCCCATGCCCTCCATGCTGGGGAACGCCATGATGTACGGGGTCGTGGCGTTGGCGGTGAGCAGGCCGAGCTTGTCCGTGAACGTGAGGTAGTCCACGAAATCCAGATTGCCCGCGCCGAACTTCGCGCGCTGCTCCGCCTGCCACTGCTGCATGGCCATGAGCGGCAACGCCCAGAGGTAGGCCTGGCAGCCGCGCTGGAAATCGATTTCGTCGAAGACGCGCCTGGTGGTCGCGTCCGTCGGATAGCCGTTCGTCAGTTCGATCTTACCGAGGCGCGACTCGAAGGTGCCACTGGTGGGCAATTGCTGCGTTTCAGGGTTGTCCATTCATGCATCCATGCGTGTAAATGGGTCGATACTCGCTGCGCAGTCCAACCGGAAGCCGGCATCCAGTGTGCCTGAGCAAACCTGAATTCTCCAACATCCAAATGACAGAAAGCGGCGCAAACACTGCTCGCCGCTTCCTGCGCTGTACTGCAGTCCCGGCCTGCGCCGGGACCCTGCCGCGGTCGATCTACTTCGCCGGTTCGACGCTGACTGCCATCGCCTCGCGATAGCGAACTTCCACCTCGTCGCCCTTATTGAGCGTGCGCAGGAACTCGCGCGCTTTCGGGTTGTTGACCTTGATCCGACGGTTGAAGCCCTTCGGCCCGGTGAACTCGACGATATTGCCGACGGTATCGACCTCGTAGATCTTGACCACGACGCTCGTTTCAGTTGCCACCAGTGCGCCAGGCCGCTGCCCCGGTTCGGTACGGGCCGCAACCGCGCCCGCGCCAGTCGTTCCGGTGCCGCGCTTCACCACTTCCGCAAGCAACGCCTCCTGGAAGCGGATGACGACCTTGTCACCCTTCCGTACCTGGGCCAGGTTGCGCACCTGCGGCCCTGCTTCGAACACGGCCGAGCGACCCTCTGGCCCGCGCAGCACGACAACGCGGCTGGGGACGTCGATCGCCTCGACGACCGCGGTGATCGTCTGTGTCTCGGTCAGTTCCAGCGGGCCACTTGGCGCCGCTGCGCATCCAGCCAGCAATGCAACCAATGCGGCGAACAATGCACGCATCGAAAGGATGTTCCGGGAAAGTGAGAATCTCATCTGGGTCGCCGCCGTGGTCGAAGAAAGACGCAGTGTCCCAAGAAAGATCGGTTCTGTACAGTCTCGGACATCGTCCCGGGGTGAACGACGCCGGGAGGATCGCTGCCATCGGCTCACTCCACCCGGATGTTCCCGGCTTTCACGACGCGTGCCCACAGCGCCGTCTCCTCGGCCATGGTCCGTGCGAAATCCTCCGGGCTGCCGTGAGCCGGCTCGAAGCCGTCGGCGCGCAGCCGCTCCTGCACTTCGGGGATACGCACGATGCGTCCAAGCGCCTGGTTCACGCGAGTGACGGTGTCACGGCGCACGGCCGACGCCGTCCACATGCCGAACCACTGGGTCACGTCGTAGCCGGGCACCGTCTCCCCGATTGCCGGCAGTTCGGGAGCAGCGGCCGAGCGCTTCGCACTGGTGACGCCCAGCGCGCGCACCTTCCCCGCACGGGCCTGCGGCAGCATCACGATCGCCGAGGCGAACAGCACCTGCATGTGTCCGCCGACCAGATCGTTCAACGCCGGGGCCTCGCTCTTGTAGGGCACGTGAGACATGTCCACGCGCGCGAGTTGAAGGAACAACTCGCCGGCCAGATGCAGGGATCCGCCAGTGCCGGCCGATCCGAAGTTGATGGATCCCGGCTTCGCCCTGGCGAGTTCGATCAGGTCGCGCACGCTGCCAGCCTTCACGCCGGGATGAACCCCGAGCACCAGCGGCCCGGTAGCCACGATGCCGATGGGCGCTACCGCCCGCGCCGGATCCCAGCTCAACTTGTAGAGGGCGAGCGAGGCCGCGTAGGCGGACGGCACGAAGGCGAGCGTGTAGCCGTCGGGTGCGGCCCTGACCACCATCTCGGCGCCGATAATGCCAGCGGCACCCGGTCGGTTATCGACCAAGAAAGGCTGGCCGAGCGTCTCCGCGAGACGCGCTGCGAACAGCCGGCCGAGCACGTCGGTCGCACCGCCCGCCGCGTAGGGCACGACCATGCGCACCGGTCGCGAGGGCCAGGCATCCGGCGACGACTGAGCAAAGGCGGGCCCCGTCAGCGCCATGCAGGCGGCCAAGGCCGACACACGCCAGCCATTGAGTGCCTGCCGGCGCCGGTTGACCACACGTGACTGCGCTTCGAAAGCTGCCTGCTCCATGCTCATGCTCCCCTGGCGGACGCCACTTTTTCGTTGGCTATCATCGACGAATAGTACTTTCAAACGCGCTAGGACACGTCGCAGTCGCGCTCCCAGCCCTCGTTCTAGACCTCGAGGATCAAGTCCTTGCGGCAATCCTTCAGCGACACTTCGCTGCCTGGACCTGAGCCGAAGTTCCAGACCTTGCTCGCCCACTGCTCGAACTCGGTGTCGTAAGTCACGCCGCGCTCGAGGCTTATCGCCTCGAACTTCGCGCGGCCCGGGCGATTGCGGCCGATCGACGGATCACCACCCTCGCGGTGCTCGACCGCTTCGGTGCTGCGCGTTCACCGAGAACTATGAGATAGAAAGAACCAGCCCGGCACCCACCGCCTCTGCCGAATAGAAGGTGGTATCAACGAAAAAGCGCCCGAAGGGCGCCTGTTTGCCAGTCCATTGGCGGAGAGGGTGTCGGCGAGGAAGTCGAGCCAGCGGGGGCGCGCGGTTGACCAGTCGATGCGGTAGGCGCTGAGGTCCATCGGCGGGAGGGCGGGGGCGGGCGTGCCTGCATTATGGCTGTCCGGCCACCGTCGCGGGCGACGGCGGGAGCGACCCGCGCCCGAGCGGCGATCGGCGTGCTCGCGCCCGAGGTATTGTCCGCTGGCTCAGCGCCTGGAGCCTCGTCCGCCGGATCAGCCGTCGACGCGGACACCGGCCTCGCGGATCACCTGCGCCCAGCGGCGTGCCTCGTCGGCGAGGAACGCGGCGAAGCGCGCGTTGTCCTCGGCGCTCGCCGGATCGGCCCCGAGCGCGGCGAGCCGCTCGCGCACCTCGGGCAGGCGCAGCGTGCGCTCGAGTTCCAGGGACAGCGTCCCGAGGATCGGGCGCGGGATGCCGACGGGCGCCAGCACGCCGTAGAAGCCCACCGAGCGGAAGCTCGGCAACCCGGACTCGGCCAGCGTGGGCAGGTCGGGTTGCGCGCCGAGTCGCCGCTCCGATCCCGAGGCGAGCAGCGTGAGCTTGCCCGCGCGTGCGAGCGGCGCCGCGGCCGGATAGTTGACGAACAGGTAGTCGACGCGACCGGCCATCAGTTCGTTGAGGGCGGCGGTACTGCCGTTGAAGGGGACGTGCACGGCCCGGATGCCGGTCATGCGGTTGAACATCTCGCCCGACAGGTGCGGGGTCGACCCCACGCCGACAGAGGCGAGGTTCGCGGCACCGTCGCGCGCCCGCGCCCAGTCCACCAGTTCCTTCACGCTTCGCGCCTGCAGGCGGGGCGAGGCCACCAGCACGTTGGGCGCGGTGGCTACCAGTCCCACGGGCACGAAGTCCGATACCCGGTACTGGGGCTTTGCATGCAGGCTCACCAGCACCACGAAGGGCGCGCTGGCGAACGAGATCGTGTGGCCGTCGGCCGCCGCGCGCGCGCCCAGCCCGTAGGCGAGCATGCCGCCGCCGCCGGGCCTCGGGTCGACCACCAGCGGCTGGCCCAGCGCCTCGCCCCAGCGCGGGGCGAGCACGCGCGCCATGACGTCGGAGAGGCCTCCCGCGGGCGAATTGACGATCCAGCGGATCGGCTTCTGCGGCCATCCCCGGACGTCCTGCGCCGGTTGCGCGGCCGCTGCCGGACCGGCGATTGCGAGGGCGAGCGCGCACCACGGCGAAATCCTCGCGCCCGGCCTCGAGCGGCCCGGCGTGGAGGCTACGCGCGGGCAGTGCTGGCGGGGATGGCGGTGGGGTTCATTGGTCGAGGACGCTGTGCCCGCGCCGGGACGTGGCTCGGGACTTGCCTCGAGGAGCGGGTCGGAGCCTGGCGCCTCGCCGATCCACGCGCGCAGCGGGGACGGCGCCCGGGGCGACATGGCCTTCATTCGACCGCGCCGATCTGGCGGGCGAGCTTGCGCATCGCCGCCATGTCCGCGTCGACGAATCGCCCGAAGTCGGCGGGCTTCGCCGAAGGCATGGTCTCGAAGCCGAACTCGTCGAACCGCTGCCGCACGTCGGGCTGGGCGAGCGCGCGCGTCACCTCGGCGTGCATCCGGTCGATGATCGATGGGGGCACCGCGGCCGGCGCCCACAACCCGTACCACGTGAAGTAGTCGAATCCCTTCACGCCGGACTCGGCGACGGTCGGCACGTCGGGCAGCTTGTTCCAGCGGCTGCGGCCGCTGAAGCCGATCGCTCGCATGCGCCCGCTGCGCACGAAATCGAGGGAACTGGCCGGCACCACGAACGCGGTCTGGATCTGGCCGCTCATCAGGTCGATCGACAGTGGCGGCGCGCCCTTGTAGAGGACGTGCGTCATCTGCGTGCCGGTGGCGATGTTGAACAGCGCCATCGCGAGGTGCTGGACGCCTCCGGTGCCGGAGGAGCCGTAGTTGAGCTTTCCGGGATGAGTCTTCGCGAGCCGGATGAGGTCCTGCACGGTCTTCACCGGCAGCGACGGATGCACGGCGAGAAGGAAGCCCGGGATGCGGGCGACCGAGGAGATCGGCGCGAAGTCGCGTACCGGGTCGTAGGGCAGTTTCGGTGTGAACGCCGGCAGCGCCGTGAAATTGCCGGAGGTGAGCAGTTGCATGTGCCCATCGGCGGGCGACTTCGCGACCAGTTCCATCGCGACGATGCCGCTCGCGCCCGGACGGTTGTCGAGCAGCACGTTGTGGCCGAAGGCGGGCGCCAGGTGCTGCGCGATCGCGCGCCCGAGCACGTCGACCGGGCCGCCCGGAGCGAAGGGCACCACGAGGCGTACCGGCTTGATCGGGAAATCCTGCGCGAACGCGCCCGCAGCGGCCGCGAGCAACGCGTCGGCCGCGATCGCGCGCGCGCCGTGC
>CAMDXD010000291.1 GCA_945877995.1 Bordetella parapertussis | reverse complement strand
GCGCATAGGTTTCGATGTCCTTTGCCTTGCCATCGCCGAGCAGCCCGGACCCGTCGTCGTAGTAGCGGTAGATCACGATCGACTCCGGCGGCAGCCCCTTCGCGGGCACGCCATCGGCGCCGGTGCGCGGCTGCCAGTCGGGATCGAGGATATCGAGACCGTTCTCGTAGATCGTGCTGTAGCCGAAGTCGACGGCAAGCCGCAGCACCGGGGACTCGAACACGAACTTCTTCGCCGGCGCCGTCTTGTCGATGTTCGCCCGGTAGACCGTCGAGCCGAGGTTGAAGCCACAGAAGGGGTCAGCCGCGGTCTCGTTGCGCTCGCCCTCGGTCATGGCATAGCCGCGGACGTAGATGATCGGATGGCGTTCGGGTTCCATCGCCTGCTTCCCTAGTGTTTCGGTGGACGGATGGTGCACCCGGCCTGCCGACCTTGCAATCGTGCCGGGGCGGGTGCGAACTGTGTATCGTAGAGGGAATTGACCCACACGCCCGCGCCATGACCGATCCGATCCGGGAAGCAAAGCTCGACCTCACCTGCGCATTGCGCTGGTCCGCCCGCCTGAACCTGCACGAAGGCGTGTGTAACCATTTCAGCATCGCGGTACCCGGCCGCGACGACCGGTTCCTGATCAATCCGCAGGGCCTGCACTGGCTGGAGGTGACGCCCGCCGACATCGTCACCGTCGACATCGACGGCAACCTGATCGAGGGCCGGCATACGGTCGAGCCCACGGCGTTCTACATCCACTCGCGGATCCACCAGGCAAAACCGTCGGCGCGGGTGGTGCTGCATACCCACATGCCCCATGCGACCACGCTCACCGGCATCCTGCCGGGCCGCCTCGAGTGGGTAAGCCAGCAGTCGACCAAGTTCTACGGCCGCGTCGCCTACGAGGACGCATACAACGGGCTGGCGATGGACCCGGCCGAGGGCGACCGCATGGCAGCCGCGTTCCAGGATGCCGACATCCTGTTCCTGGCCAACCACGGCGTGATCGTCTGCGGGGCCGACATGGCACTGGCCTTCGATGACCTGTACTACCTCGAGCGCGCCTGCATGCTGCAGGTGCTCGGCCGCGGGACCGGACAGCCGCCTCGCATCATCCCGGCCGAGATCGTCAAGCTCACCGCGGCACAGATGGCGCAGGATCAGCGGCAGGCACCACTTCACTTCGCCGCGCTGCGCCGGCTGCTCGACCGGGACGATCCAGGCTGGTCGTCATTCGATTGACGGCACCCGTTCTGCGCCGCCGCCGCGTGGCGCAGCGGGCGGGCGGGTCAGCCCTTCGTCTGGTAGACGTAGGCCTGCTGATGCACCTTCGCCTCGGCGACTGCCTTCTGTTCGGCGGCACCGAGCGCCGGATCGGCCGCACGGTCCCACCAGCGCGCGCGGGCCTTGCGCTGCTCTTCGGCCAGGTGCGGCTTCTGCGCATGCAGTTCGCGGATGAAGCGCGTCATCTCGGACACGTACTCGATCTGTTTCTTCATGGTGGCAAGGCCCTGCATTTCGACCGGCCCATTGTCCCTTGAACCGCGCCCGGCTGCACGCGCCGCGCGCGGCGCCCGCCCGGCGGGCGATCCGCTCAGGGCGCGATCCAGTTGATCTCGCGTGCGGTCAGCCGGCCGATCACCACCTGGTGCAAGCCAGCCGGCTGGTCGGCGCGCAGCGCACTGATCGGGATGCGCCCGCCCATGATCTCGGCGAACTGCTGCGGCAACTGGGGCATGCGTTGCGGCTCGGCGTAGCCGTCCGGGAACAGCGGCTGGTTGGTGGCAAGGTCGTACTTGTCCGTCGCCCCGAGCGTATGCAGCATCTCGTGCGCGATGACGACATTGTTGGTGCCGGCCATCTCGTCGCTCGCGAACACGTTCACCAGGCCGATGAGCCCCTTCTCCAGCCCGGTCGAGTGCGGCAGCCTGGGCGAGCGGCGGTCGTCGTGGTAGAGGAGGAACAGACGCACGTTCGCACGCGCGCCGGTGTAGGTGTCGTGGCGCCATGCCCAGAAGCGGAAACTCAGGCTCCATACGATCGCGGATACCGCGCCGCCACCCGCGGGCGGCTGCGGCGGCAGTCGGTCGATACGCGGTGCGAGCCGCAGTTCGATCGGATCATTCAGGGCGAGGCCGTAGACGGCCGCCTGTTCCCGCATGAACTCCGCCATCGGCTGGAAGCGCTCGCGGTCGATGCCCCGGACATACTGTTCCGCGCGCTCGCTGCCATCGGCATTGATCGGGTACAGCGCGACGATAACCGGATCCTTCCAGTTGGTCGCATCGCGGCGGGCGAGCCACGCACCCTGCGCGACCGTCACCAGGATGAACAGCAGCACGATTATCCGTATCGCCTTCCACATCGCAGGTCGCTCGCAGCCCGGTTGCAAATGCCCGCCATCGCCGTGGCGGCGGACAATATCCTGCCAACGTACACTTTCGGTCGTCTTGCCGAACCCTTGAAACCGGACAGCAGGCGCTGACCGCGCCACGCCGTCCACACCCGCCGAGGATACCGATGACCGATGCTGCCGTACCGTCCGCCACCCCCGCCCTGCGCGCCACCACCCGCCTGCGCCAACTGCTTGCGGCTGGGGGTACCGTGTTCGTCCCGGGGTGCTTCAACGCCGTCAGCGCCCGCGTGATCGAGATGACCGGTTTCGGCGCAGTGTACATGACCGGCTACGGCACATCGGTCGCGCAGTTGGGCATGCCCGACGTCGGCTTCGCGACGATGACCGAGATGCACACCAATGCCCGCTGGATCGCCAATGCGGTGTCGATCCCGGTCATCGCCGATGCCGACAACGGCTATGGCAACGCGGTGAACGTGACGCGCACGGTACGCGAGTACATCCAGACCGGCGTGGCCGCGATCCACCTCGAGGACCAGTCGCTGCCCAAGCGCTGCGGCCATGTGGCCGGCCGCCAGGTCATCTCCCGGGCCGAGGCGGCAGGCAAGATCCGCGCGGCCGACGCGGTGCGCCGGCAGATCGATCCCGACTTCGTGCTGATCGCACGCAGCGATGCACGCGGCGCGGTCGGCGGCTCGCTCGATGATGCGATCGACCGGGTCAATGCCTACCTCGATGCCGGGGCCGACCTCGGCTTCGTCGAAGGTCCGACCTCGGTGGCCGAGGTCGAGCGCATCTGCCGCGAAGTACGCGGACCGGTGTTCTACAACATGACCGGCGTGTCGCCGCGCTTCACGCTGCAGCAGATGAACGACTACGGCATGGCGATGACGATCACGGCGAACACGATGCTGCGTGCGGCGCTCACCGCGATGTACGACGCGGCGGTGGCGATGCGCGACGAAGGCCCGATGGCCGAGGCCGCGCTGATGGAACGCATCGCCAGCCATCCGGTGGGCGACCTGCACCGGTTCTCGGGACTGGACGCAATCCGCAAGCTGGAAGAGGCCTACATGCCGGCGGAGGAACTGGCGAAGTACGACGGCACGATCGGCTACCGTCCGGCTGGTTGACGGCCTGCCGCGCTCAGCGCAGAAACCCGTCGCCGATCAGGCGCACGCCGATCGACCACCAGCTGCGGTCGATGTCATGGCTGCCGATCTGGCGACCGACCACCGCATCGACCTGCACCTTCTCCTTGACCACCCAGAAACGGAAGCCGCCCTGCCATGACGGGCTGCCGCGGTCGCTGCCGTAAACCTCGGCGGCGAGCAGCAGTTCCTGGTCACCGCGGCGCAACAGCCGCGTCTCGCTGCCCACGCCCCACAGCGCGATCGTGCGCTGCGTCTCGCGGTCGCGCTTGATGCCGGCCAGCGTCAACAGCACGAAGGCCTCTTCGGCGAACGAGATGCTGGTCACGTTGTACGCATAGGCGCTGGTCATCGACGACGGGGAAGACGCGTCCGACGGACCGCTCACCCGGGCGGTCGCACCGACGGCGAAGCCGGTGCCGATGCCGGTATCGAGCGTGCGCAGCAGCGTCTTGGCCTGGACGAGCGCATTACCGGTCCACGGCTGGCCACCTTCGGACGGCAGGCGGTTCACACCGGCGGTGATCTCGAGGTTGCCCCCCGGGTTGCACGCCGGCAGCGCCCAGAATTCCGTGCCACCGCCGGCCGGCCGGTGGTGCTGCACCCACGACTCGACCTGGCAGCCGCCGCCGGGCGTGAGGCGGGCGTCGTCGGTGAAATAAGGGCGGGCTGCCCGCAGCGGCAGTGACGGCAGCAGCAGCGAGAGCGCGAGCGCCGCGGCCACGCGGCGGCGTATCCGGCCCGCGGCGGCACCGGACGACAGGCCGTGCGTGCATCGGCCGGGAGATTCCTCAGGTGTCATGCATGCATCCTGTCCAGGTGACCAGCGGGCCCATCTGCTGCAGATCCTTGCAGTCCGGGATGCGCCGTAAATTCAATCTGCAGGCGCCACATGACAGCCAGTCGAGCGCCCCATACGGAACGCTTCGGATGCATCCGAAGCGCGTTCACACATCCTCGATCGCAACCGGGAACAGCGGCTCCAGCGCATCGACCTGCATCACGTGGTAGGCGCTGAAACGGTAGGCCGTACCGGTCTGCACCTCAGGCGGGGTGATCGGGAAGGCGACGTTGCCAGCGGTGGACACCCGCCCCGGAAAGCCGTGGTGCAGCAGGTACTGCTTGAGCACCGTGGCCGCCGCCTTCGCCAGGTCGGGCGTGTCGGCGATCACCTCGCCCAGGATGAATATCTCGCGCGGCGGCGACGCGGGCGGCGTCGGCCAGTCGACGACGCCGTCGATGCCGTACACCCTGAAGTACATCCGGTAGTCGCCGGCGACGATGCCGCGCACCACCTGCTCGACCTCGGGCAGGATGGTCTTGATGCGGGCGATCGCGGCCGGATCAGCGCAACCGGCCAGCAGCAGCGCGCGTTCGCCAACCCGGGTCGCGCCCTCGATCTTCACCGAGGGCCGCGCGGCCGGCACCCAGAGCGCGCCCTCGACCCGGCAGCGATGCTCGTCGAGCGCGGTGTAGCGCGCGTCTTCGACATGCAGCGTGCCCTCGGGTTCGCTCACCGTGTACGGATCGGCCTGCTCATAGAGGCTGTGGGCGGCCACCGACAGTGGCGTTGCATGGCGATCCGGGTTCATGCTCTCCATCGTGAAGCCGAGATCGTCAAGCGTGCCGAGCGCCGCATCGCGGCCGCCGGGCATGCAGGCGATCGAGCAGCATTCGATGATCTTCGCCATGTGCATCGCCGGGCCGATCGGATAGCCGAGCGCCGCCGGAATGGCGGAGAACACCGCGGTATCGCAGGCACGCCCGGCGATCACCACGTCGGCGCCCAGCGCCAGCGCACGCTGGAAGGCCTCGATGCCCATCTGTCCGACCAGGTGCGAGGCACCGTCGACATCGGCCTCGGTGAGCGCACCGATTGCGCCGATCGATGCCACCTCGCCGCGCCGGATCGCTGCCTTCACCACCTCGCGCGGCATGTCGGCGGCGATCGATGCCAGCCGGAAGTGCAGCCCGCGTTCGCGCGCGATCGCGCGCACCAGGTCG
>CAMDXD010000290.1 GCA_945877995.1 Bordetella parapertussis | reverse complement strand
CCCCTCCTTGCGAGCATTTCGGCGCAGCGCGTTGCCCAAGATTCAGCATGACCCGCCTACCCCTGGACATTACGAACGCTACGCCCCGCGCCTTCAGCGGTCAAGCTGCGTGCGTGGCTGCGTTTCATTCCTGCCGTCCAACGACTCGTTCCACTCGAGCTTTCCCGTCAACTCGCCCACGCGCCGCCGCTCGCGGCGCGTGATGAGCTCCCCAGGCGCTATCGTGACAGCGGCCTTGTTCGTGCGCGCACCGCCGACCTCGACTGTGCGGTCCGGAGGCTCGGTATCGATTGCGAGGTAGGTGGCCTGCGTGGCTGCTTGTCTGCTTGTCTGCACGGAAGGCCGGCGTGCCGCCTGCCTACATCGCCAGCCGACCAGGCAACTCCGTGAAGATGCTCCTCGACCGCTACGCCAGATGGATTCCTGGCGGATATCAAGGGAACGCGCGGGAGCTTCTGGTCGCCGCAATGGCGGCCGGTCCTGAAGGAATTCGTCCCAACGGACATTTCCGGGGCCGCCCATAAAGTACAAAATCGCAAGAAAATCAATGATTTACTTGGGATTGTAGTTGGTAGGCGCGATTGGACTCGAACCAACGACCCCCACCATGTCAAGGTGGTGCTCTAACCAGCTGAGCTACGCGCCTGCCGAAGCCCCACAGTGTATCGCAAAGTGCGGCGTTGGCGCATCCATCGCGAATTCGCGCGTGTCACGCGACGTTCACGGGACCACGCTAGCCTACGGGTTTGGCGCAAAGCTGCCGCGCCGGCCCATCAGACAGCGGAGCAACCCCATGGAACCCGTCGACATCCCTGCACAACCCGGCACCGGCCCGGCAGAGCACGCCCACCCCGATCGGATCCGGCGCAACCTGTTGAAGGCTGCGATGGCCGGCGCCGCGCTGTCCGTGCCTATGGCGGGCTGCGCGACCCCCTCGGGCACGCGCTGGCAGGGACCACCCGCGCTCGGCTTCAAATCGATCGCGCCGATAGTCGAAGATTCGGTGCGGGTGCCCGAGGGATACCGCGTGCAGGTGCTCAATGCCTGGGGAGACCCGATCGGATCTCCGCTGGGCGCGCCTGCGTTCCGCCAGGATGCTTCGAACTCGGCAGACGAACAGATGCTCCAGTCTGGCATGCACCATGATGCGATCGAGTACTTCCCGCTGCCGTATGGTTCGGCGGACGGCTCCACCCGATCGCCCCGCGCGCTGCTCGCCATCAACCACGAATACACCGATGACGGCCTGCTGCACCCGAGCGGCATGGAGCCATGGACCGCCGCGAAGGTCGCCAAATCGCAGGCCGCGCATGGCGTGTCGATCATCGAGGTAGCCGCGACCGCCGACGGCTGGGCAGTCGTCACGCCGTCGCGCCATGCGCGCCGGATCACCCCACGCACGCCGATGACCCTGTCAGGCCCCGCCGCCGGCGCTGCTGCCCTGCGCACAAGATACGACAGCACGGGCACCCGCGTGCTTGGCACGCTGAACAACTGCGCGGGTGGCTATACGCCCTGGGGTACCTACCTCACCTGCGAGGAAAACTGGAACCTGTATTTCAACGGCGGCGCCAGTCCAGTCCCCGAGGCGCTGCGTCGCTACGGCGTCAATGCCAAGAGTGCCTACCGGTGGCACGAGCACGATGCACGATTCGACCTGGCGCAGGAGCCCAACGAGGCCAACCGGTTCGGATGGGTGGTCGAAATCGACCCCTATGAACCGGATTCGGTCCCGGTCAAGCGCACCGCACTCGGCCGCTTCAAGCACGAAGGGGCGATGCTCGCGATCGCGCCCGACCGCAGGCTCGCCTGGTACATGGGCGATGACGAGATATTCCAGTACGTCTACAAGTTCGTCACCCGTGATGCCTATGATCCGCGCGACCGCGCCGCCAACCGCAACCTGATGGACCACGGCACGCTGTACGTGGCCCGTTTCAACGAGGGCGGCAGCGGCGAATGGATCGAACTGGTCCATGGACGCAACGGCCTGACGCCCGAGAACGGCTTCGCCGACCAGGCCGACGTGCTGATCCGCACGCGCGAGGCGGCTGACCGGGTCGGTGCCACACCCATGGACCGCCCGGAGTGGGGTGCGGTGCATCCGGCCACGCTCGAGGTCTACATGACGATGACCAACAACCCCCAGCGCGGCGCCCCGGGCCGCCCCGGCCCGGATGCCGCAAACCCGCGTGTGCGCAACGTGTTCGGGCACATCCTGCGCTGGCGCGAGGCAGGCCGCGACCCGAAGGCCACCCGCTTCAACTGGGACATCTTCGCGCTCGCCGGCGACCTGAAGGCGGCCGGCGCCGTGCAGCGTGGCAACGTGAAGGGCGACAGCTACGGCAGCCCGGACGGTCTCTGGTTCGACCCCTCCGGCAACCTGTGGATCCAGACCGATGTGTCGACGAACAATCTCCATCGCGGCGACTACCAGAGCATGGGCAACAACCAGATGCTGGTTGCCGACGTCACGACCGGTGAAACGCGCCGCTTCCTGACCGGTCCGAATGGCTCCGAGGTGACCGGCTGCGTGATGTCGCCCGACGGCCGGACGCTGTTCGTGAACATCCAGCATCCGGGTGAGCCGGCGGGCGAGCGCAGCAACCCCGCGCGTCCGCAGGCGGTCAGCAGCTGGCCGGACGGCACGGCCGGCGGCCGTCCCCGCTCTGCGACATTGGCCATCCGCCGGATCGACGGCGGCCTGATCGGCACCTGAACCGGGCCCCGACGGCGCTCAATCAGCCCAGTACAGCGCCGCGGGATTATCGACCAGTACCTGCCGGCGCAGCGCATCGTCGGTGAGCGTGCGTGCGAACAGGTTCACCAGCTCGCCGTCGTTCGGCATGTCGGCGCTGATGTTCGGATGCGGGAAGTCGGTGCCCCACAGCACCCGGTCGGGCGCGACTTCGACCAGCGCACGTGCGAAGGGAATCGCATCGTCGAACGGGGTCTTGCCGACCGACACCCGCTCGGAGCCGCTGATCTTCACCCAGGCCCTCGGGTTGCTGCGCATCAGGTCGAGCAACTGCACGAACGACGGCTGGCTGGTACCCGCCCCTGCCTTCACCCGCGCCATGTGGTCGATGATGAAAGGCACCGGCAGCGCATCGAGCAGCGGACGGTATTGCGGGATGTCCAGCGCGTCGAAATGCAGTTGCAGGTGCCAGCCGAGCGGCACCAGCCGCGACACCGTATCGCGGAAGAAATCCATGTCAGGGGCGCCGCCGAGATGCTTCACGAAGTTGAATCGAACACCGCGCACGCCACCTGCATGCAGCCGCGCCAACGCCGCATCGGACATGCCGGGATCGACCATCGCGACGCCCTTGTAGCGCCCGCCGCTGCGTGCGATCGCATCCAGCATCGCCGAATTGTCGGCGCCGTGGCAGCTCGCCTGCACCAGCACCGCGCGCTCGAAGCCGAGGAAGTCGTGCAGGCCGCGCAGTTGGTCGTAACCCGCGTCGGTCGGCGTGTAGGTCCGGTCGGGCGCATACGGAAAGCGGTCGGCAGGCCCGAAGATATGGCAATGGGCGTCGCAGGCGAGCGGCGGTGGCACCCACGATGGCTTGACCGGTTGAGTATCGTAGGGACGGCATGGTTTCATCGGGCGTGAACTCAGTGGCGGAATCGGGCCGGGGCGCCCCGGCCAGGCGAGTCTACTGCCGCTCGATCTTCGCCTGCGTGACCACGTCGCCCCAGCGGCGGATCTCGCTCGACAGCAGCTTCGACATGTCCTCGGGCGTACCACCGGTCGGCGTGACGGCGAGTTCCGCCATACGCCTGCGCATCTCCGGGCGGGCAATCGCCGCGTTGATCTCGGTGTTGATCCGGTTGACGATTGCTCGCGGCGTGCGCGCTGGCGCAGCCACGCCGTTCCACGCCGTCACGTTGTACTGCGGCATGCCACTCTCGACCGCAGTGGGCACGTTCGGAAGCCCTTCGAACCGCTTGCCCGCCGTGACTGCGATCGCGCGCAACGCGCCGCCGGTGATCTGCGTCAGCACCGGTCCGAGCACCTCGAAGCCGACCTGCACCTCGTCGCCCTGCAGCGCGGCAACCAGCGCCGGCGTACCCTTGTAGGTCACCGCGTTCATCGGTAACCCGGCTTGGGCACGGAACAGTTCGGTCGCGAGGTGCTGGGTACTGCCGATGTTGATCGACCCGAGGTTCAGCTTCTGCGGCGCGGTACGTGCCAGGTTCAGGATGTCCTTGATCGATCCGATCGGCGAGTTTCGCCCGGTGAGGATGACCAGTTCAAAGGAGGCCAGCGGTGCGATCATCGCGAAATCCTTCACCGGATCGTAAGGCAGCGCCTTCATCAGCGTCACCGCAGCTGCATTGCCGTTGGTGATGAGCAGCAGCGTGTAGCCGTCGGGGGCTGCCTTGGCCACCGTCTCGGCGGCGATGATGCCGCCAGCGCCGGGCCGGTTATCGACCAGGAACGGCTGCCCGGTGCGCTCGCCAAGCTGCTGCGCGAGCAGCCGCGACGTGAGGTCGGCGACACCGCCTGGCGCGAAGCCGAGGACGATGCGCGCCGGCCGCGACGGATAGTCCTGCGCAGCCGCGGTAGACGGGACGATCGCGGATGCGGATGCAAGGGCGAGGGTTGCGGCCAAGTACATCCGGGCCGTGGCATGCATGGCGACTCCTCCGTGGGTCCGACTGATGTTGTTGTCGGCTCATGTTAACCGAAGGCAGCCCCCGCTCGGCGGCCGGGCTTGCATGGAGCCTGCTGCGGCCAGTGCTGGAAGGCTGAGTACGCGCGCCGGTTGCTGCCCACGCCGGGGCACGGTCCCGACCGTACCCGCGGTTGCGCAGTCAGGCTTCGATGCGGCGCGTCACGGCCCGCGTCTCCCCGAAGGTCGGCACGTAGACCGAGTGCGTACCCGGCCCGCCGGCGACGACGATACCGATGTCCTGCGGCGAGCGCGACAGCGGTACCAGCGTAGAGCCGTCGAACCCGGGCAGTTCGCCCAGGCGCGCATTGCGCGTCCTTTCGTAGTCTCGCTGCGCAAACCGGCCGGCTGCCATCATCGACTGTTCCCACAGCATCCGCCGCACCGCCGCCTTGTCGTAGCCATGCCCGGCCATCACAGCGGCATGCTCCGGCGACAGGATCATCCACGGCTCGCCACAGTAGTGATAGTCGTTGCTGGCCGGGTACGCCATCGAGCGTGCCAGGCATGCGATCAGTTCGTCGGCATCCTTGCTGTGCGTGTTCAGGTTGAGCGTGCCCGATGCAGCGACCACCGTGACCGCGTCGTCGCCGGCGGCGAAACCACGGTCGGCATGCAGCGGCGCCCACGGACTGGCCGCTTCGTTCTCGGCGCAGCAGAAAAGGAACTTGCCCGGCTGGCCGTGGGTCGCGCGGTCCATCTCGGCCGGCCAGGCACCACCGATGTTCTGCATCACCAGCCGCAGCGCACGGCCCAGCGTCGCGTTCGGAAGGTTGCCCTGCCCGAGGCAGTTGATGCCAGCGTTCATGCCGAGCGCCAGCGCGATCGGTCCGTTGACGATCAGCCA
>CAMDXD010000289.1 GCA_945877995.1 Bordetella parapertussis | reverse complement strand
AGATGTGGATCGGGTAGCTGGGGTTGGGCACCAGCACGATGTCGCCGCGTTCGAGGGTGGCGAGCGCCAGGTGGGCGATGCCTTCCTTAGACCCGATGGTGACGATGGCCTCGCTGTCCGGATCGAGTTCCACGCCGTACCGGGTGTGGTACCAGTTGCAGATGGCCTTGCGCAGGCGCGGGATTCCCTTGGACACCGAGTAGCCATGGGTGTCGGGCCGTTGCGCGGCCTCGATCATCTTGGCGACGATGTGCGGGGGCGTCGGCCCGTCCGGGTTTCCCATCGACAGGTCGATGATGTCCTCGCCGCGGCGGCGAGCGGCCATCTTCAACTCCGCCGTGATGTTGAACACATACGGCGGCAGGCGTCGGATTCGGGCGAATTCTTCCATCTGTTCAGTCACCTGGCGCCGCGACCGCAGGTCGGCGGTACATCGTGGAGAGCCATCGAGTTTACCCGAGGCGACCGTCCAGCGCGGCCGCCGCCGCCACGCACGCCAGGCACGGGCGGCGCCGGCAGCCGCCCGCGCCACCGATGCCGGTCAGACGGCGAATTCGGCCGTCGCGCTCAATGCCACCGCTCCGGTGTCGTCCTCGGCCCACAGCTTCGCGCTGCGCCCGTCGGCCGATGGTTCGCCGCAAAGGGTGATTGCCCGGTCCACGAACAGCGGGCGGACGTTGCGGGATGCCATGTGGCGCAACGGGCCGCCCGCGTTCGCCCGCGCGAGTTCGAACACCAGCAGCGTGGTGAGCCCCCCGTTCATCACAAGCGCCGGATACCCTTCGGTGCCGGTCACGTAGGGGTGGTCATAGTGGATCCGGTGGCCGTTGAAGGTGAGCGCGGAATACCGGAACAGCATCACCGGATCCGGCGTCACGACCGTCTTCCAGACCGCGCGACCGGGGGCGGACATCGGGGCCGCGGGCGGCCTGGGCGCATTCGGATCCGGTTCCTCGCGGTAGACGATGTCCTGCTCCTCGACCACGGCGAGTCCCCGCGGGCTGGAGATCTCGGTGCGCACGGTGACGAACACCATCTGTCCCGACTTGCCCACCTTCGGCGTCACGCTCTGGATCACCGATTCGCGCGTTGCCTCGTCGCCGACCCGCAGTTCGCCCTCGAACGTGATGCGCTTGCCGGCGAACATCCGGCGCGGCAGAGGCACCGGCGGAAGGAAATCGCCGCGCCGGGGATGGCCGTCCGGCCCGATCTGCGACTGGCGCACCACGCGCGGGAACAGGATGGAATGCCAGCCGATCGGCAGCGCATCGCCGACCTTCGGGCGCGGATCGTCGCGGTCGAGCGTGCATGACAACCGGTGCACCGACGGCACGGTCACGTAGTCGATGTCGGATTCACGGTTGCCGATCCATTCGGCGAGGCGATCGAGGTCCTGCGTCATGTATTCCTCCTGGGATGCCGGGAAAGTGCGCGGGCGAGTCCGCCCACGGACTCGCCGGGCGGGCACCCGTAACCGTTCGTAATGCCGCTTGCAGATCGTACACCGGAGGCGAATCACGATTTCACTGCGGTCGCGGCCAGCGATGCAGGCAGCTTCAGCCAGACGGGGTGACCTTGCCAGCTGTTTTTTTGTCGCCTTCGCCACGTGCCCTTGCCATCAGCCGATCGGCGCTGCGCGGCCTCAGCGATGCCCCCGCACCGCTGGCCGGGTCACTCTGTCGCAATGCCGGCGTTGCGGATCAGCGCCCCCCAGTAGGCCAGTTCCTGGGCAATCGTCTTCGCGAAGGCTGCGGGGTCCTGGTACTGGGCGAACGCGCCCTGAGAATCGGCCTTCTCCCGGAACTCGCGTCCCTCGACGATCCGCCGCACTTCCTCCGACAGCCGCCTGACCACCTCCGGCGGCAGGCCTGCCGGCCCGAGCAGGCCGAACCAGGACGCCACCTCGTACTTCGGATACCCGGCTTCGGCCGCTGTCGGCACCGTCGGCATCGACGGGTGACGGTTGCGCGCGGCGTAGGCGATCGCCCGCAGCTTGCCCGCCTGCACCTGCTGGATGACACCGGGCGGCGTGGTGATGAACATGTCGATGTTGCCGGCCATCAGGTCGACCACGGCCGGACCGCTGCCCTTGTAGGGAACGTGGATCATCTTTCCGCCGGCCTGCTGCTCGAGGATCTCGCCGGACAGGTGCTGTATCGACCCCGCGCCCGACGAGCCATAGCTGATCTTGCCGGGGTTGGCCCGGATCAGGTCGACCAGATCCTTCATCGTGGCGACCTTCGTCGACGGGCCGACGGCAATCACCTGCGGCGCATAGAGTGCCATCGCGATGGGCGCGAAATCCTTGACCGGATCCCACTTCAGGCCCTTGAAGAGATGCGGATTGCCGACGTGGAAGCCCGAGAACTGCAGCAGCAGGGTGTGGCCATCGGGCTTAGCACGCGCGACCAGTTCGGTACCGATGTTGCCCGAGGCACCGCCGCGGTTCTCCACGAGCACCGGCTGGCCGAGCGCCCTGGACAGCGGCTCCTGCAGCAGGCGGGCCGTGAAGTCGGTTGATCCGCCAGGGACGGTGGCCACCACCATCGTGACCGGACGCGACGGGAAGGATTGCGCTGCCGCAACCGTGGACAGGCCCAGCAGCAGGCCGGCGATAATCCGTTTCATCTTGTCTCTCCTCCGATCTCAGGACTGCAGGTACTCCGATATCTCGATCAGATTCAGGTCGGGGTCTCTAACATACACCGAGCGGATGCGGCCGGTCGCGCCGGTGCGCGGCCCGGGACCGGCCTCGATCCGCACGCCTGCTGCCTGGAGGCGATCGATCACCGCCTCCAGCGGCAGCGCCGCTATGAAGCACAGGTCGAGGGCGCCAGGCACCGGCAGGTGCGCCTTCGGCTCGAGCTCCGCCCCCTTCACATGCAGGTTGATCTTCTGGTTGCCGAAACGGAATGCGACCCGGCCTTGCGGCAGTTCGGGCGTGACGCCGAAGCGCTCGAGCTGCATGCCGAGCACGCGCGTGTAGAAATCGATTGCACGGGCGGGGTCGGTGGTGGTCAGCACCAGGTGGTCAAGGTGATCGATCATGGTGCCTCCGCGCGGGCGCGCGACTGGGCGACCGAAGGCGGCACCGGATGCAGGTCGAGCCGGCGCCCGGCCTTCACCAGCTGCCCGGGGAGTTCATGGCCGACCAGCGCTCCGAGCCGTCGCGCACAGCCGAGCAGCGCGGGCAGGTCGACGTCGATGCGGCAGCCTTCGAGAAGCAGCATGTGCGCGAGATCTTCGGTACACACGTTGCCGGTCGCGCCCGGCGCATAGGGACAACCCCCGAGTCCGCCCAGCGACGCATCGAAACGATCGACGCCGGCCTGCAGCGCCGCCAGTGCATTGGCGAGGCCCATGCCACGCGTGTTGTGCACGTGCAGCGTCAGCATCGCGCCCGGGAAACGCCGTCGGTAATCGGTGCACAGCGCGGCGACCTGGGTCGGATAGGCCATGCCAGTGGTGTCGCACAGTGTCACGCCGCGGGCACCGGCATCGATGAAGGTCGCGGCGAAATCCAGTACCTCGCCTGCGGCCACGTTGCCCTCCATCGGGCAGCCGAAGCTGCAGGACAGCGACACGTTGACAGGCACGCGCGCGTCGGCGGACAGCCGCATAACCTCCAGCAACTGGGCGACCGACCGCTCGCGCGTCATCCGCAGATTGGCCAGGTTGTGCGTCTCAGAACACGACATCACCAGGTTGAACTCGTCCGGCGGCGCGGCCAGCGCACGCTCGGCGCCGCGCACGTTGGGCACCAGCACCGTGTACTCGACGCCAGGTACCCGCTGGATGCGGCGCATCACCTCGTCGGCGTCGGCCAGCATCGGGATCGCCCTGGGTGACGTGAACGAGGTGACCTCGATCTTGGCCAGGCCGGTCGCGGCCAGGGCATCGACGAACGCCACCTTGTCGTCCGTCGACACGAACACACGCTCCGCCTGCAGCCCGTCGCGCATCGCGACATCCTGCAGGAACACGCGGCGCACGACACCAGCGTCCGGACCATCCATCAGACTGCCTCCCCGCCGGTATCGATCACCTTCTTCGCCGCGAGTTCGGCAATGGCCGACTCGCTGATACCGAGTTCGCGCAGCACCTGCGCCGTATGGCTGCCGAGCGCCGGCGCCAGCGTCGAGAGCCGGCCGGGCGTCGCGGACAGTCTGGGCACCACACCGGGCACGTCGAGTTCGTAGCCTTCGGCCGTGGTGATGCGCTGGATCATGCCGCGTGCCCGGTAGTGCGGATCCTCGGCGATGTCACGCGCGGTATAGATGCGGCCCGCAGGAACCCGCGCGCGGGTCAGGCCATCGAGCACCTCGGCGAGCGGCCGCGCCGCAGTCCAGGCGCCGATCGCAGAATCGAGTTCGGCTGCGCGCCTGGCACGGCCGTCGTTCGATGCGAGGTCGGGTGCATCGCGCAGGTCGGCACGACCGATCAGGTCCATCAGGCGACGATAGATGCTGTCGCCATTGCCGCCGATCAGCACCGCGCCATCGGCGCAGCGGTAGGCGTTGCTCGGCGCGATGCCCGGCAGCGCGCTGCCGGCTGGTTCACGTACCGCTCCGAACGCGCTGTACTCGGGCAGCAGGCTTTCCATGCAATTGAATACCGCTTCGTAAAGGGCGACGTCGACCACCTGGCCACGGCCCACTGCGCCCTGCGCCTTGCGGTGGTAGAGCGCGAGCAGCACGCCGATCACGCCGTGCAGGGCAGCCAGGGTGTCGCCGATGGACACGCCCACCCGCACCGGCAGACGGCCAGGCTCGCCAGACAGGTGCCGCAGCCCGCCCATCGCCTCGGCGATCACGCCGAAGCCGGGCCGGTCGGCGTACGGACCATCCTGGCCATAGCCGGAGATGCGCAGCATCACCAGCCCGGGGTTGCCACTTGCCAGCGCCTCGTAGCCCAGGCCCCAGCCTTCCAGGGTGCCCGGCTTGAAGTTCTCGATCACCACGTCCGCCTCGCCGGCGAGCCGGCGGCAGAGTTCCTGCCCCTCGCTGCAGCGCAGGTCGAGTGCGACAGACCGCTTGTTGCGCGACTGCACCTGCCACCAGACGGAAGTGCCATCCTTGAGCATCCGCCACTTGCGCAGCGGGTCGCCGCTGCCCGGCGGCTCGACCTTGATCACGTCCGCGCCGAAGTCGGCGAGCATCTTGCCCGCGAACGGGCCGGCGATCAGCTGGCCGAGTTCGAGCACACGCAACCCGGCCAGCGGCAGGGTTGCCGCCGGGCCTGCCGCCAGGGGTTGGTCGGGGCTGTCCGACATCGTGGGAACACGGTCGATTACGATGGCTGCAAGCGTACCACCGCGCAGCGCCCGACCGGCCGGCGTTCAGTCGCCACCGTCCAGCATCACCCGGTTGCGCCCCTTGCGCTTGGCCTGGTACATCGCCTCGTCCGCCCTGGCCAGCGCCAGCGCGCCGGCCTCTCCCGGCTGCATCAGCGACACCCCGGCACTGAACGTGATCAGGACCTTGTCGTTGTTGTGCAGGAAGAACTGCCGGGTGAGCTCGCGCTGCAGTCGCTCGATGACGACC
>CAMDXD010000288.1 GCA_945877995.1 Bordetella parapertussis | reverse complement strand
CGCCTCGCGCGCGGTGCGCTCTCGCGCCAGCAGCGCGGCCGCTGGAACACCACGGTCGCCAATGCCTGGGGCGTGCTGGCGCTGGCGAAGTTCGCCGCGCGCTTCGAGGCGCAGCCGGTGGCCGGTGGCACGGTGGTGTCCACCGGTGGCGCCGTGGCTCCGGTGTCCGTCGACTGGTCGCTGCCGGATGCAGTGCCCGGCGCCGGCCGCGACGCCACGGTGCCCTGGCCGGACGGCGCGGCCGGCACGCTGACGCTGCGCCATGACGGTAGCGGGCGCCCGTGGGCGACCGTGCGCAGCCGTGCCGCGGTGCCGCTGCGCGAACGCCTCGACGCTGGCTTCCGCGTCGAACGCGAGGTCAGTGCCGTCCAGCAGAAGGTTGCCGGCCGCTGGTCGGTCGGCGACCTGATGCGGGTCCGGCTGACCGTCGATGCGCAGGCGGACATGACCTGGGTGGTGCTGACCGATCCTGTACCCGCCGGTGCGACGATCATCGGCTCTGGCCTCGGTGGGCAGTCCTCGCTCATGGCCGAGGCGCGCGTTGCACGGTCGGGCCGGGTGACCGAACCAGTGGCACCGGTGTTCGAGGAGCGTTCGTTCGAGGGCTGGCGCGGCTACTGGCGCTACGTGCCGCGCGGCGGTTTTGCCGCCGAGTACGTGGTGCGGCTGAACCAGGCTGGCCGTTTCGAACTGCCGGCCACCCGCGTCGAAGCGATGTATGCGCCTGAAGTGTTCGGCGAGCGGCCAAACCTGGCGTTCGACGTCGTGCGATGACGGCGCTGCGGCGCGTGCTGCTTCCGGCCAACGCGGTGTCGCTGCTGCTGGCCGGGCTGGTCCTGCTGTCATGGGCAGTAGTGCCGTCGTTCGAGCAGGTGCGCGCGGATACGCTGCCGAGCGACCGCTGGCTGCTCGACCGCCATGGTGCGCCGCTGCAGGTGCAGCGGGTCGACGAGCGAATCCGCCGGCTCGGCTGGACGCCGCTCGATCAGGTGTCGCCGATGCTGCGGCGCGCGGTGATCGCGACCGAGGACCGGCGCTTCGCACATCATCCGGGCGTCGATCCGCTGGCGATCGGCGCTGTCCTCAAGTCCGCGCTGCAGGCACGCGCGGCGGATGCCGGGGCCCCGGGCCAGCGCCAGGCCAGCCGCGGTGCAAGCACGATCACGATGCAGCTGGCGGGGCTGCTCGATCCGGCGCTGGCGCCGGTGCAGGGCCGCCGTTCGATCCCGCAGAAGCTGCGCCAGGCCGCGCTGGCGCTGGCGCTCGGGCTGCACTGGCAGCGCGACCAGGTGTTCGAGGCCTACCTGAACCAGGTGTCGTTCCGCGGCGAACTGCAGGGCGTCGAGGCCGCCGCCCAGGGGCTGTTCGGCAAGGCACCCTCGGCGCTGGACGAGGCCGAGTCGTGGCTGCTGGCGGCGCTGATCGCGCGGCCGAACGCGTTGCCGGCGCCAGTGGCCGCGCGCGCGTGCCGGCTCGCGCGCCGCGCTGGCGCCACGGCCGGTGCCGATGCAATGCCCGGTGGTGGCAGCCAGTCGTGCGCGCGGTTCGAGACACTGGCCGTCGCGCGGCTGTCGAGGCCGCCGTCGATCGCGCCGCCGGTGGCGCTCGCGCCGCACGCCGCCCGCCTGCTGTTCGCGCAGGAAAGCGGCGCCCGCCGGCAGCCGCCGCTGATGTCTTCGCTCGACCGCGACCTGCAGCGGTTCGCGACCGATGCGCTGCGCGCGCAACTCGAAGCGCTCGCCGGCCGCAATGTGCGCGACGGTGCGCTGCTGGTGGTCGACAACCGCACTGGCGAAGTGCTCGCCTACGTGGGCAACGCGGGCGAGCGGTCGAGCGCGCGTTTCGTCGACGGCGTGTCGGCGCCTCGGCAGGCCGGTTCGACGCTGAAGCCGTTCCTCTACGAGCTGGCGATCGAGCAGCGGCTGCTGACCGCGGCATCGCTGGTGGATGACTCGCCGGTCGACCTGGTCGCGCCCAACGGGCTCTACGTGCCGAAGAACTACGATCGGCAGTTCACCGGCTGGGTGAGCCTGCGTACTGCACTGGCCGGTTCGCTGAACGTGCCTGCGGTGCGTACGCTGATGCTGGTCGGTCCTGAACCGTTCGCCGACCGCCTGCGCGCGCTGGGCTTCTCCGACGTCAAGCGCGGCGGGGACTACTACGGATACTCGCTGGCGCTCGGATCGGCCGAGGTGCGGCTGTCGCAGCTGGTCAACGCGTTTCGCACGCTGGCCAATGGCGGCGTCGCCTCGCCGCTGGTGATGCGGCCCGGCGCGGCCGTACCCGACAGCGCGCGCCGCGTGATGGCGCCAGCTGCGGCCTTCATCGTCTCCGACATGCTGGCCGACCGCACTGCAGGCGCACGCACTTTCGGTTTCGCCAGCGCGCTGTCCACGCGTGGCTGGAGCGCGGTGAAGACCGGCACCAGCAAGGACATGCGCGACAACTGGTGCATCGGCTTCTCCAGCCGGTACACGGTCGGCGCATGGATCGGCAATTTCGACGGCTCGCCGATGCACGATGTGTCCGGCACGACCGGTGCCGCGCCGGTCTGGCAGGAGGTGATGGACTACCTGCACCGGGATCTGCCGTCGGACGCCCCGGCGGCGCCCGCTGGCCTGGTGCGGCAGTCGACCGATCCGGCAGCGGACCGGCCGGAGTGGTTCATCGCCGGCACCGAACTGGACCGTGTGCAGCGAACCCCCGTCCGCGGCGGCGCCCCGCGCATCGTGTACCCGGGTGCTGGCATCATCGTTGCGATCGATCCGGATATCCCGGTACCGCGGCAGCGCCTGCTGTTCGCCGCCGGGCCGGGCGCGCAAGGTCTGCACTGGCGCATCGATGGCCGGCGGCTGGCACCGGCGGATCGTCCGTACCCCTGGCACCCGGTCCCGGGCAACCACCGTCTGCAACTGGTCGACGCGCAGGATCGCGTGATAGACGAAGTGCGGTTCGAAGTGCGCGGCGCGGCGCAGGCGGGGTTCGCCACTGCGCCGGTGTCACCCGGCTAGCACGGGGCGGCGTGCTATTCTCCCTCCCGCTTTTCCATCCCGTCGACTCCTGGTCCAGACCCTCGAATGAACGATCCGATTGCGCCGCTGCCGGCCGACCATGACATCGTCCCGCCGGCCCGTCCGACGGCCACCGCGCCCTATTACGAACCGCAGGGCCGTGAAGTCGAGATCTTCGAGGCGGCTTACAGCAAGCGCCTGCCGATCATGCTCAAGGGCCCGACTGGCTGCGGCAAGACCCGATTCCTCGAGCACATGGCGTGGCGGCTGAACCGTCCGCTGGTCACCGTGTCCTGCCATGAAGACCTGACCTCGTCGGACCTCGTCGGCCGCTTCCTGCTCGAAGGCAGCGAGACGGTCTGGCAGGACGGTCCGCTGACGCGCGCGGTAAAGGCCGGGGCGATCTGCTACCTCGACGAGATCGTCGAGGCGCGTACTGACTCGACCGTGATCATCCATCCGTTGACCGACCACCGGCGCCGCCTGTCGATCGAAAAGATCGGACGCGAGATCAGCGCGCACGAAGACTTTCTGCTGGTGATCTCTTACAACCCGGGTTACCAGACTGTACTGAAGGACCTCAAGCCGTCGACCAAGCAGCGCTTCATCGGGCTTAACTTCGACTTCCCGGCCGAGGAAACCGAGCGCCGCATCCTGGTCAACGAGGTGCATGGCCTCGATGCCGAAAGCGCAGCCCGGCTCGTTTCGGTGGCGCGCAAGGCGCGCGCCCTGAAGGACCACGGACTCGACGAGGTCACCTCCACCCGTGCGCTCGTCTATGCGGCGAGCATGATCAGCGCCGGCCTGTCGCCGATCGAGGCCTGCCAGGTCGCAATCATCAATCCGGTGACCGATGACATCGAACTGGCTGCGGCCTTGCTGGAAATCGTCCGGGCGCATTTCGAGTAGCGCCGGTCGCGCCTGGCCTGGTGTTTCCGGGCGAGCCGACACCCGACAATGAATTTCCTATCGAGTCTCGGGCTGAACCTGCCTGAACTGATCCGTGAATACGGATACCTGTTCGTGTTCGTCGGTACCATGCTCGAGGGCGAGACCGCCCTGGTGCTGGGCATGATCGCTGCCCACCAAGGGCTGCTCAATGCCTGGCTGGTCGGTGCGGTCGCGATGCTCGGCACCTACATCGGCGATCTGGGCTACTACGTGATCGGCCTGCGCTTCGGGCGCGCGTTCCTCGACCGCTTCCCGAAGGTCGAATCAAAAGTGCAGCGTATCAAGGGCTGGGTCGTGCGCTACGACATCGCGATCATCATCGTCAATCGTTTTCTGTACGGGTTCCGCATCGCCGCGCCGGTGGCGCTGGGCATGAGCGCGGTGCCGGTGTGGCGCTTCATGGTGTTCAACGTGGCCGGGGTGGTGGTGTGGACCGTGGTGATCGGCGGTGCCGGCTATCTTTTCGGCGGCGCCCTCGAGACACTGCTGGAAGATGTGCGCTGGCATGATCAGATCATCATCGGGCTGGTGCTGCTGCTCGGAATCGGACTGTGGATCGGCCGCTACATTGCGCGCCGCGTGATGCGGGGAGGTTGAGATGAGCGAACCCTCGGTGCCGGCCGACTCCGGATCGAACGCAGCCGCTGGCGTGCCGGCCGGCGAGGCGCTGCGCGGCGCGCTCGACGAACTGTCGAAGGTCTCCTTCGTCGCCCACCGCGACGCCTCCTCGGCGCTGCCGTCGGTGCTTGCGGTGACCGGGGACACGGAAGCGCTGGAGTGGCTGGCGGCCTGCCGCCGCCTGTTCGAGTTCGACCGGGACGCCGGCCGCGCGTTCACCCGTGGCACGCCGGAGGCGATCGCCGCGTCCGGCGCGGTGCTGCCCTGGACGCGCCAGGCGTTGCGCTTCCTCGACCTGCAGGGCTCGTGGAAGGCGATCGACGGCTTCATGGCGAACCTGGGCCATGCCTACGGCGCGCTCGGCCCGATCGGCCAGATCCGCTGGGCCGACATCGGCTTCGCCTGGTGCGCGCGCCATGCCGACAGCGGCAACGCCTACTTCAGCACTCCGGTGCGCGACCTCGCCGGGCGCCAGGGCGTACCCGGCATCGAGCAGTTGAGCGCCCCGGCCGAGGAACTGTTCACCACGCGCAGGCTCGGCCTGGCGACCTTCCTGCCCGGCGCGATCCGCGTGCGTGCGCTGCTCGGCGCCGGCGCGATCGCGCCCTGGGCCCGGCGCGGCATCGACGTGCTGACCGCCGACCGTTTCCGCGGCGAAGCGTATTTCCGGCTCGAGTCCGAGGAGAGCCTGCGCCTGCTGCTCGACGATCTGCCGGGCTTCCGTGCGCAGCAGAACGAACGCTTCCTGAAGATGGTGCTGACCGCCTGGTATGGCGAGGCGGTCGAGGTACAGGATAGCGGCTGGGCGCCCGACAAGGGCCGCCCGTTCGTCGAGACCGACGGCCGGGTGGTGCTCGCGCCGGTGACACTGCCCGACCGTGAGCATGCGGTGCTCGGGGTGCTGCATGTGGCCGGCCACCTGCAGTTCGGCACCTATGCAGTGGCTCCGCTCAAGGGCCTGTTCTCCG
>CAMDXD010000287.1 GCA_945877995.1 Bordetella parapertussis | reverse complement strand
TGCGTCCAGGCTTGGCACTCTTACCTCGCCCTTGATCTCGGGCTTCTCAACTACGTCGCTCATACTGGATCTCCAACCATGAACGTGTAGTGAACTGTTTTCACGCTCTCCGGGGTCAGTGCATAGATCGTGAACGAGAGAAGCAGTTTTCTTCCATTCAGCGTTCCTATCTCGATCGGTGCGGTTGTGCCTGATCCTAGTGGATTGTTGAAATTGAATAGTGGTAGCTGTAGGGTTGCGCCAGCCGCTGATGCGGAACCAAAACGAGGTTCTCCACCATCACTAGAAAACGAAAGCACGATTCGTATGTCTGCAATTTGGAACTCTAGATTCCTGTTATCCGCTGTGATAACCGTTCCACAGACTACGACATCGCGGCCTGCCGTCTGTATCTGAAGCGGAGCATACGGATACCCAATTGCTGCACCGCCGTTCAGGATGAAGGACATAGAACCTTTCGAGTGGTGTGTTGTGTGACGCGTAACGTATTGTAGGGAGACAGGAACTGCTGCATTACATCGGTGCAGTCTCCCTAACATCGTAGCCCAACGCACGCGCAAGTGGTTGTGGCATCGTTGCTTTCTCCCGTTCGACTAGGTTTTTGCCCAGTACTAAATTTCCCGGAAAGTGCGGACTTTGTTACATCTAGCCTTGCCCAGTGCTGACCACCAAGAGCGTGCATGCTGCCATCGCTAAAGGGGCCGTTGCAACTACGCGATAACCTGCGGCTGACACCGAGTACCCGTAGTGGCCTTTGGCCAGCGTCTGCTTCTGACCGCTCGGCGACAAACGTCATTGGCCTCGGCGCGGCGCGCAGGCGCCCGCTGGCTTTCGCAGACTTGCTTCAGTGCCGGTAGTCTTCTTCCCGCTGGTGGCGAACCGCGCCCACGACAACGTTGTCGCCGACGATCTCGAACAGAACGATGTAGCCCGTGCCGCCGAATGGAACGATCAATTCGCGCGATCGACCATTGCCCAGTTCTGCTCGACGGCATGAGTAGGGCGACCAGGACAGCAGGCGCATGCCCTCCCGGATGGCGTCCAGTGCTCGTTGGGGTGTGGTCCAGTCCGGTGTCTCGCTTGCAAGCTCGCGCTCGATGGCGAAGTCCTCCAGACGTCGCAGGTCCGCTACCGCTTCCAGCAGCAGCGTGACCGTGTATCTGGTCGTCACCGGCCTACGCGCTGATCCGCCTGGCGCTTGGCGTCATCGAGGCGCGCCTGGAGGTCGGCCATGACCTCGTCGACCGCGTGCCCGCCGCCTTCTTGCTTCCACCGCTCGATCGCCGCCTCGCCGCGAGTGATGAACTCGGACTGCACGCGACGCCAAGCCGCGGCCGCGACGACCGCCTCCTCGATGAACTGGGTCAGCGACTCGCCCTCGCGCAAGACAGCCTCGACTTCTGCACGAACCTCGGGTTCGACGCGAATGGGCGGGAAGGTGGCGGAGCGCATAAACGAAATGTATAGCAAGCGTGCTACAAGAGCAATTCCGGCAGCGCTTTCGCACCATCGCGCCTCGACCCTCTCCTGAATAGCCTGCCACGCAGACGCCAGGAGCACCAGCGGACAGCCCGAAAGCCGACCGCTGCGACCGACAGGAAGTGGCCGGCAGCCGCCTTCTGGCTGGCTCGCATGACCTACCGCTGTCGCTGCTCAGCGGCCCTGGCTCGCTCGCCTGCAGGCTCTCGGAAAGCAGTCGAGTCGAGCCTCAGTCTAGAGAATGCCTCTTTCCCGATAAGGGTTATCTTCGATCACTCTTTGGTAGCCCATCCGCGTCAACTCAATCGATTCGAACCTGCCCCGCACGACTAACTCCGCCAACCCCCTCCCCACCGCCGGCGCATGCATCAACCCATGCCCCGAAAACCCGCACGCCACCAGGAAGTTCTCCGGCCCACCCTCGCAGTGCCCCAGGATCATGTTCCCATCCAGCTCGCACTCGTCATAGAGCCCGGCCCACTCCCGCACCAGCTTCAGCTCCTCGAACGCCTTGACCCGCGCCGCACACGCCGGCCACACCACATCCTGGAACCACGACGGCTCCACCTCGAAGTTGAACCCGCGCGGTTCGTCCGACTTCACCAGCCCCACCGCATAGCCCTTGCCCTCGGGGCGGATGATCAGGCGGTCCGGGTCCTTGATCAGCGGCGTGTCGGCGGGCAGTTCGTGCGCGAGCTCGACGTAGTGCTCGAACCGGCGCATCGGGTTTACCGGCAGGTCAACGCCGACCAGCTTGGCGATCGACGCCGACCAGCAGCCGGCCGCGTTCACCACATGGTCGCCGCGTACGCGTGCGCCCGAGGCGAGTTCTATCTCGACGATCTGGCGGCCGCGCACGCACATGTCGACCGCCCGGTCGCGCAGGAAGGTCACGTCCATCGCCTGCGCCTTGTGGCGGAAGCCCTGCAGCACGCTGTTCGGGTCGAGCCAGCCGTCTTCCGGTGACAGCACGCCCAGCGCGAGGTCGTCGTTGCGCATCCACGGATAGCGCGCGGCGATCGCGGCGCGGTCGAGCAGTTCGATCTGCACGCCCTCGGCTTCCTGCACGCGGGCGTTCGCTTCCAGCACGTCTGCATGCTGCGGCCCGCCGATGAACAGGTAGCCGCGCTCCTTCCACTGCACGTCGGGTGCGTAGCCGTCCACCGCCACATGCTCAGCGAAGTTCTTGTAGTACTCGATGCTGAACTGCGACATCCGGATGTTCTCCGGCAGCGCGAACAGCCGGCGGCAGCCGCCGGTGGCCATCGGCGTCGCGGCCTTGGCGTAGGTCGGGTCCGGCTCGAGCACGCAGACGCGCTCGACGCCGGCCTTGCGCAGGAAGACCGCGGTGGCGCAGCCGATCGCGCCGCCGCCAATGATCACGACGTCATGTTGGGTGCTCATCGCTCATCGCTCATCGCTCTTCGCTCGACGTCCGCGGTCACTGCACCGGCGGGATCTTCGCCTGCTTGACCACGCGCTCCCACTGCTTGACCTCGGCGGCCAGGTAGGCGCCGAAGTGTTCTGGCGTGCTCGCGACCGGCTCGGCGCCGGATGTGGAGAAGCGCTCGCGCACGTCTGGCGCGGCGACGACCTTGGCGATCTCGGCGTGCATGCGCGAGACGATCTCCCTCGGTGTGCCAGCCGGGGCGAGCAGACCGACCCAGGTCACCGCCTCGAAGCCGGGCAGGGTGTCGGCGATCGGCGGCACGTCGGGGATCAGCGTCGAGCGCTTCGCGGTGCCGATGCCCACCGCGCGCAGGCGGGCGGGGATGTAGCGGGTCGCGGTGTTGACCGTGTCGAACATGAACGAGATCTGCCCGCTCAGCACGTCCACCAGCGCCGGTGCGCTGCCCTTGTACGGGATGTGCAGCAGGCTCGCGCCGATGCGCCCGGCCAGCAGTTCACCCGCGAGATGGTTCGAGCTGCCGTTGCCGGCCGAGCCGTAGGTGAGCTTGCCCGGGTTGGCCTTCGCAGCAGTGATGAAGTCGGCCAGCGACTTGATCGGGCTGGCGACTGGCACCACCAGCAGGTAGGGTACGTCGGCGATCTTGGTCACCGCCGCGAAGTCCTTCACCGGATCGAAGTCGAGCTTGGTGTACAGCGCAGGCGTGGTGACATGGCTGCCGGCTGGCGTGACGAAGGTGTAGCCGTCCGCCCCGGCCCTCGCGCCGATCGCGGTGCCCAGCGTGCCGCCGGCGCCACCCCGGTTGTCGATGATGATCGGCTGGCCGAGCGCCTCCGACAGCCGCGGCGTCACGGCGCGTGTAACCACGTCCGCCACGCCACCGGCCGCGAACGGCACGATGAAGCGGATCGGCTTGGCCGGCCAGGCCTGCGCGAAGGCGGGCAGGGCGCAGGTGGCGCCGAGGGCTGCGATGGCCAGGGCGAGCGCCGACGACGGGGCCAGCGAGGTGCGTGCGGTGCGTGAGCGATGTGACATGGGCCGGGTTCTCCTGGAGGCAGCGGTTCAAGGGTTGGCGCAGCGTTCGAGGATCTCGAGCGCATGCGTGTCGAGTTCGATGCCGTGCTCGGTCGCCCGCCGGCGCCGTGCATAGCGCCGCGCTCCGGGCAGCTTCGGCGTGCCGGAGTCGTGCACCGCGGCCACCAGCGGCTCGACCCTCGCGGCTACGTCGGCGCCGGCGCAGCGCGGATCTATCAGCAGTATGAACTGCCCGCACTTGGACGGTTTGTTGCCTGGCACCGGCGCTTCGAAGCCGAACGGGCTGCCGCTCAATGCAGCTGCGAGGATCTCCACCATGAACGCGATGGACGCGCCCTTCACGCCGCCGAAGGCGACCAGCGCACCGCCGTCGAGCACCCGCGACGCATCCGTCGTCGGCCGGCCGTCGGCATCGACGCCGACGCCTTCCGGCAATGCACGTCCTTCGCGCGCCGCGCGCAGCACATCGCCCTGCGACATCACGCTCGCGGCCTGGTCCCAGACGATAGGTGGGCCCTCCGCGCGCGGACAGGCGAACGCCGAGGCATTGGTGCCGAATACCGCCTTCGCACCGCCCCAGCCGGTCACGCGTGCGCGTGAGGTCACGCAGCTCATCGCGATGAAGCCCTCCGCAGCGAAGGGTTCGATGTCGGGCCAGAGCGCCGCGAAGTGGTGGGCGTTGCGGATCAGCAGGATTGCGGTGCCTGTGCGGGCGGCGCGCTGCATCAGGTCGTCGCGCGATTGCGCGAGGGCGAGATGGGTGAAGCCCTGATGCGCGTCGAGGACGATCATCGAGTCGCGCGTGCTGACGGTCTCGGGCAGCACGGTGCCGTCAGCATAGCCGGTGCGCACGGCTTCGATGTAGCCCGGCAGGCGCAGCAAGCCGTGGCTCGGCGTGCCGTCGCGTTCGCAGGCGACGATGGTGGCGGCGATCGGGGCGGCGACGGGCGGGGAGAAGCCGTTGCGGACCAGCGTGTCTTCGACGCGGGCGAGCAGCGCTGCCTCGGTGATGTACTGCGGGACGGGCTGCGACATCTACAGCGTGCCCTTGGCCAGACCGGCCAGCTCCGCCATCAGCGCCGTGTCCTGCCGGCGCGCGGGTGCGAGCGCCGTCGCGAACGCCGGCACGGGCTTGCCGGCGATCAACGCCGCGCACAGCGACCCGGTCGCACAGGCGCCCATCGAACCGAAGCCCGACAGCGCGCCCGCGACGAACGCCCCCGGCGTCGCCATCGGCCCGATCAGCGGCCAGTTCTCCGTCGTCTGCGTGTAGAAGCCACCGTAGTGCCGCATCCCCCGCGGCAGCTTGCCGATGTAGGCCGCGAGCTTCGGCTGCAGCCGGCTCACCGCGCGGATCACCGAGTCCGGGAACTGCGGGTCGATCGGCGCGTTTGCGTGCGAGTCGTCGCGCGGACTGCCGGGCGTATCGTTGTACGCCCAGCCGACCTTGATCCAGTTGCCATCGACCGGCCCGTCCGGACGGCAGTGGATGCCACCCTTCATCGGCTCGGTGAGCCGGCGCGTCGCCGGATCGGCGGCGAGCAGCGCACGGTCCTCGTCGCTCCAGGCGAGCGACTGGCCGTCGAGGTCGATCGCGAATGGCTGGTGGCGCGCGACCGCCTGCAGCGTGTCGGGGAAGGCGATCTTC
>CAMDXD010000286.1 GCA_945877995.1 Bordetella parapertussis | reverse complement strand
CGGCTGGGCGATGCCACGTATTCCATCATGCGCGAGCCTGCGGTGCGTGCAGCCCATGCGCAGATCGGCCTGGAGTCGCTCGGCGAACTGTCGCCACAGCAGATGTTCGCCTTCGTGACCCGGGAAGCCGAGCGGTGGGCGCCCGTGGTGAAGGCGTCTGGCGCGAAGGCCGAGTAGCCCAACTCCGGGCGCGCAGGCCAGCCTGCGGATCGGCATGCAAGACCCGGCGCAAGGACCCGTCGTCGTCGACACGAACGTGCTGATCGGTGGCCTGCCGACCGCGAACGGCCCGGGCACGCTTGCGCCGATCCTCGAGGGCATGCTGGACGGGTCGATCGCGTTCCTCGTGTCCGATGCGCTGCTGTCCGAGTACCGCTCGGTGCTGCTGCGGCCATCCCTGCTTGCCCGCCTGCGGCTGCAGCCGGCCGACGTGCTGTCGCTGGTCGAGCGCCTGGCCGGCTGCGGCATCGCCATGCAGCCGGTGCCGGCACCTCCGGCACCGGATCCAGGCGACCAGCTGCTCTGGGAACTGCTCGCCGCCTGCCCAGCCGCACGACTGCTCACCCGCGACCGGCTGCTGCTGCGCAAGGGCAGGATGCGCCGGCGGGTGCTGCTGCCGGAAGCCTTCGACCTCGCCTCTGCGCGGGTGGCGCAGCCGGATCCGCGAGCCGGGCTCAGGCCACCGCCATAGCCTCGCAGTCGACTGCGGCAGGTGCGGCCGCACGCGACCGGACAAGGTCGGCCGCCTTCTCCGCGATCATGAACACGACCGCATTGATGTGCGCCGACGGCATGTCCGGGATCACCGAGGCATCGACCACCCGCAGGCGCTCCACGCCGCGCACCCGCAGTTCGGTGTCCACCACGCTGCGCGCATCGCTGCCCATCGCGCAGGTACCGGCCGGGTGGTGCGCGGTGATCACTGTGCGGCGTATCCAGTCCTCGATCGCCGCGCGCGAATCCTTCGCGGGATCCGGTGCCAGCTGGCGGCCGCGCAACGCGGCCATCGGCGCGGAATAGCCGACCGCGCGCGCGCATTCGTATCCCTCATACAGTTCCGCGAGGTCTTGCGGGTCGTCGAAGGCGTTGAACGAGATGCGCACCTTGTCGCGCGGATCGGCCGAGCGCAACCGCACGCTGCCGCGGCTGCGCGGATGCAACAGCGTCGGCCGGATGCCGTAGCCGTCGGTGTAGCCGGGTCGGATGCCGGGGAACCACATGTACGGGTCGATGACGGCGCAGCGGAACATGAACTCGATGTTCGGCACGTCGATGTCGCCCCGGGTGCGTACGAATGCGAACAGGTCGCTCGGCAGCATCGTGGCAGGCCCGGTGCCGAACGCCCAGGCGCGCAGCATGTTGATGGCCATCCGGTCGAAGCGCATCTGCGCGCGGAACGGCCCGTGGTCGTTGCGCTCCCAGCGGATCATCACCGCGAGGTGGTCCTGCAGGTTGGTGCCCACCGGCAGGTCGGCGACCGTGCGGATGCCGTGGGCCGTCAATTCGGCGGCGGGGCCGATGCCCGACAGCATCAGCACCTGCGGCGTGTTGAAGCTGCCCGAGGACAGGATCACCTCCGCGTCGGCGCGCGCCTGCAGCGTGGCACCCTCGCGCACGTACTCGATGCCGGTCGCGCGCGTGCCCTCGAACAGCACCCGCACCGCATGCGCATGGGTAGCCACGGTGAGGTTCGGCCGCTGCATCGCCGGGCGCAGGTAGGCGCGCGCGGCCGACACCCGCTGGCCCTCGTGGATGAAGTACTGACCGAGCCCGAACCCCTCGTTGGTCTCGCCGTTGTAGTCGGTGTTGGTCTCGAAGCCATGCAGCTTGCCTGCGGCCTTCCAGGCTTCGTTCAGCGGATCGCGGAAGCGGCCGCGCCGCACCTGCACCGGGCCGCCCGCCGCACGATACTGGCTGTCGCCGCCCTCCCAGTCCTCGAGCCGGCGGAAGTACGGCAGCACCTCATCGTAGGACCAGCCGGTGGCACCGTTGCGCGCCCAGCGATCGTAGTCGCCGCGCGCACCCCGGGTGTGGGTCATCATGTTGATGCTCGACGAGCCCCCGAGCAGCTTGCCGCGCATCGCCTCGAGCGTGCGACCGTGCAGGTTCGGCTCGGGCTCGCTCGACAGGCCCCAGTCGAACATCTCGTGCTCGTACAGCTTGCCGACGCCGAGCGGGATGCGCACCAGCGGATGCCGGTCGTGCGCGCCGCCGGCCTCGAGCAGCAGCACGCGCACGGCCGGGTCTTCGCTCAGCCGGGCCGCGAGCGTGCAGCCGGCGGTACCGGCGCCGGCGATGATGTAGTCGTAGGTATTCACTGGAGCGCTTCTTCCGTATCCACTGTCACGCGCCGCAGCTTGCGCGCTTCGCCTGCGTCGAAGTTGCTGCGTGCATGCAGCACGCAGCGGTTGTCCCAGATCAGCACGTCGCCCGGCGTCCACCTGTGCGCGTAGACGAACGCCTGCTGCTCCTGGTGGTCGAACAGGCTTTCGAGCAGCGCGTCGCTATCGGCACGCGGCATGTCGACGATGTATTCCGTCATCAGCCGGTTCACGTACAACGCCTTGCGACCGGTGCCAGGATGCGTGCGCACCACCGGATGGGCCCAGGTGAACGACGTCGGCGACGGCGTTGCCTTGCTGATCGGCGTAGCGTAGGTGTCGATGCCGCCGGGCTCGTAGGTGTTCACCGCGGACAGGCCCTCGAGGCGCCGCTGCATCGCCTCCGGCAGCGCGTCCCAGGCCTTGTACTGGTTGGCGAACAGCGTGTCCCCGCCCGAGGACGGCACCTGCATCGCGTAGAGCATGGTGGCCACGCACGGACGCTCGACGTAACACTT
Source organism: Bordetella parapertussis (assembly GCA_945877995.1). GTDB lineage: Bacteria > Pseudomonadota > Gammaproteobacteria > Burkholderiales > CAIKXV01 > CAIKXV01. Next base: position 2,752 of record CAMDXD010000286.1, on the reverse strand, counting down.
GTCGGAATGGAAGAACATCTCGCCATCGGGCAGTGCGCCGATGTACTTGCCGTCGGCCTTCTCGTTGGTCACGTACATGATGGCCGGATGCACGTTGCGCAGGATGTCGAACGTGCCCAGCGTACGCCCCAGCACGCCGAAGCATTCGCCGAACCGCACCTGCTGCGCTTCATCGAGCGATTGCCCGGGCACCAGCAGCACGCAGTGCTCGTACAGCAGCCCGCGCACCAGGCCGACCGTCTCGCGGTCGAGCGGCACCGACAGGTCGAGACCGCGAACTTCCGCGCCCAGCGCCGGCGACAGTGCCCGCACGGCCACACCTGCCGGCACTGCGGCCTTCGTCATTTCCTGGATACCCGCCATCAGTGCCTCCTCACTCGACCACGATTGCGCGCTGGCGCGCGATACCGCGCCACTTCGCGATGTCCGCACGATAGAACGCGTTCGACTCCACGGCATTCATCGCGGCCGGCTCTGCGCCTTCGCGATCGAAGGTCTCGCGCATCTCGGGAGAGCCGACCACGGCCCGCAACTCGCCGTTCAGCCGGTCGAGCAGCGCCTGCGGCGCCGCGCCCGGTGCGAACACGCCCCACCAGATATCGACCTGGTAGCCGGGCAGGATCGACGCGAGGGTCGGCAGCTCCGGCAGGAAACGCGAGCGGTCGGGCGTGGTGACCGCCAGTGCACGCAGGCGGCCACCCTTGATGTGGCCGATGGTCGCCGGGATGCTCGCGACCATGGCCTGGATGCGCCCGGCGATAAGGTCCTGCACCGCCGGTGCACTGCCCTTGTAGGGCACGTGCGCCATCTCGACCTTCGACAGCGCGGTCAGCAGCTCGCCTGACAGGTGGTGCAGCGATGCGATGCCAGCGGAGCCGTAGTTGAGCGATCCCTTCGCCTGGCGCGCCGCATCGATCAGCTGTTCGACGCTGCGGTAGGACGAATCGCCACCAACCACCAGCAGCATGGGACCGGTGGCCACCATGCCGACCGCGGCCAGTCCCTTCTCGGCATCGAACGGCAGGGTCTTGCGCGTGGCGGCACCGGTCGACAGGTCGGATGCGGTGAACATCAGCACCGAACCATCGGGTGCCGCCCGGCTCACGTACTCGGCGCCGACCATGCCGCCGGCGCCCGGCCGGTTCTCGACCAGCACGGTGCCGCCGGTACGCAACGCCAGCCGCTGCGCGAGGACGCGGCCGAACAGGTCGGTGCTGCCACCGGGTGCAAACGGCACGACCAGTTGCACCTGCTTCGGCAGCTGCGGCCCCGCTGGCTGTGCCAGCGCAGGCGCCACCGCCAGTGCAGGCAGCAGCGCAGCAACGGCAACACCGAAGGCGCGCGCAAGGCAGCCGGGCCATGCAGGGTTGCAGCGCGTGTGCTGGACGGTCGCATGCATCGAGGCTCTCCCGGGTGCTGCACGCGAGCGCGTGCAGCACCCAAGGTACCGCGATGCACATCGGCTTGGCAACTGTTGCCGGCGAGACTGTGATCACAGCTTGACAGATACATGGGCACGCCGAAGGTGGGGAGGTGCACCAGCGCGATGCACCGGCGTACCATGCCGGGCAGGGCCGCAGTCTCGACCGGCATGACCGGCGCCGGCACGGGCCCAGTGGTACGCATGTTGCTTTTTGCTCGCAGCGACTACAGAGGAGCACCGCCATGACTGTCCGCACGCGTTACGCCGAAGCCGTCGTATTCCTCCTCGCTGCCACGATGGCGGCCCCTGTATTTGCACAATCTGCAGCCGGCAGCTACCCGACCCGGCCGTTGCGCCTGGTCGTCCCCTACGGCGCAGGCGGCGTATCCGACATCCTGGGCCGCACGCTCGCCGCAAAGATGTCCGAACTGGTCGGGCAGGCGATCGCCGTCGAGAACCGTGCCGGCGCCGCCGGCGTGATCGGCTCGGATGTCGTCGCCAACGCGGTGCCCGATGGATACACCATCCTGTTCTCCAGCATCGGCGCGCATTCGATCTCGCCGCACATGCTGAAGAAGCTACCGTTCAATCCGTCGACCGCGTTTACCTCGATCGGCGGCGTCGCCCTGTCCACCAGCGCGATGGCGGTCGGCGCGAACCAGCCGATGAAGACGGTAAAAGACGTGATCGCGCGCGCGAAGGGCAACCCGGGCAAGGTGATCTACGGTTCGTCCGGCATCGGCAGCATCGGTCACCTGACCGGCGAGATCCTCGGGCTGTCGGCCGGCGTCGACATGACGCACGTTCCGTTCAAGACGGTGGCTGTTGCCTATCCGGACGCGATCAGCGGCTCGATCACCATGGTGATCGATACCCTGCCGTCGATGATGCAGCACCTGAAGTCCGGCAGCATCCGCCCGCTGGCGATGCTCTCGCCAAGCCGCTCCGCGGCCTTCCCCGACGTGCCGACGATCGCCGAGGCCGGCTTCCCGGACGCCACACTGATCTTCTGGTCTGCGCTGCACGGGCCGGCCAACCTGCCGCAGCCGATCGTCCAGCGGCTGGCGGACGTACTCAACAAGGCGCTCGCCGCTCCTGACCTGCGCGAGCGCTTCGCGACGCTCGGCGCAGAGCCCTGGGTCGCGACGGCAAAGGAGCTCGACAACCGCGTGCGCCTCGATTTCGATCGACTGGGAAAGGTGATCAAGGCCGCGGGGATCCAGCCGGAATGAGGAGGAACATCACGTACTCGCCCTTTGTCGGCACTCGCCAGGGCAAGCGGCTGGATGTCGAAGTCACGGCTCAGGCTGCTTGAGCGCGGTTCACTTC
>CAMDXD010000285.1 GCA_945877995.1 Bordetella parapertussis | reverse complement strand
AACATTGGCAACGAAATCGTTGCGCGCGCTGCGCCCGACGGGTACACCCTGCTCGTCGCCTCGCCCGCGCTGGTCACCAGCCCGGCGCTTTACTCGAAGTTGAGCTACGGCGCGACGAAGGATTTTTCCCCCATCGGCATCGCGGCGCTCGTGCCGCAGGTGCTGGTCGTCCATCCGTCCGTTCCCGCGAAGAGCGTGAAGGATCTGCTCGAGCTCGCGCGGCAGAAGCCGGGCAGCCTCAACTACGCTGCGCCCGGCGCCGGCAGCGGGCCGTACGTGGCCGGCGCGCTCTTCGTGAGCATGGCCAAGGTGAAGATCGAGCACATCGCCTACAAAGGCACCGGCCCGGCGATCGCCGACCTCCTTGCTGGTCAGGTGCAGATGCAGTTCGGCGGCCTTCCTGCGCTGATGCCGCACATCAAGTCAGGCAGGATGCGCGCGCTCGCCATCTCCACCGCCAGGCGCGTACCGTCACTGCCGGACCTCCCGACGGTCGCGGAGTCGGGACTGCCGGGGTACGACACGGCTGGCTGGGTTGGGCTCGCTGCGCCTGCGAACACCCCGCGAACCATCGTTTCGGCGTTGAGCGAGCAGCTCACGCAGTTCAAGCGGACACCGGAAGTTCGCGAGCGCTTCGCCGAGATGGGGGCCGAACCCATCGACAGCTCACCCGAGCAGTTTCGCGCATTCATCCAGAAGGAAGTGCCGCAGTGGAAGAAGGTGCTGAAGCCAATCGAATGACAGTCCGCATGCAAGGAAGCGAGCCATGTCCCAGATCGTGAACATTTCCCAACTCCGGAACTTCTATGCGTCGGGGGAGACGCCAGCCGACGCAGCCGACGCCGCCCGGGTCGACCTGCGGATGGTGTTCGGTCGCTCGGTCGCACTCGCGGTGGGTGTATGCGAGCCTGATTACCACCCCGCTCCGCAGATACACGCCTCAGAGGAGATCACCTACGTCGCACGCGGCGAGCTGTGGGTGTACGTGGACGGCGCCGGATACCTGCTGCGAGAAGGCGACGCAATCCGCGTGCCGCGCATGAAGATGCACTGGATGTGGAACCGCTCGGGCGCGAAGTGCACGTTCTACCAGTCGAACTGCTCGCCCGTCGCCGGCGATCCGGCAGTGCGGCAATCGCGGTCGGCGTTGTTCGACGACGGCGAGGCGATGCCCGTCGACTATCCGCGTGTGGTGTGGCTCGCGCGCAAGTACGCGGACGAAGCCGAGCGCGGAATCGAGGCGCCGGCGGAGGGGCCGCTGGTCGCGCGCGCCGCCGAGCTCAAGACCAGCGTGCATTCGGGCGCCATCGGCGCGGCTGCCTCCGGCAAACTCACGTCGAAATGTGTCCACGGACTGGAGCACAACATGACGATCGCGACGCGCAAGGGCGGCTATCACTCGGTGCCGCACATTCACGATGCCGAGCAGATCCACTATATTGTCAGGGGCGACATCAAGATCTACACGCCGGAGAACGGTTTCGATTGCCGCGAGGGCGATTTTAACATCGTGCCACGCAACATGCCGCACTGGGCGCACGTCATGTCAGACGACGAGAACATCCTGTTGCAGGTGCACACGCCGGTACTCGGTTCGGCGGCGAATCGCAAGGCGCTCATCAGCCCCGACGAGCACGTGGGGCCCATACCGACCGTCTACAACATGACGCCGTGGGCCGCCGAGGAAATCATGCAGGTCGAGGAGAAGTTCGCCGGCGCGATGCGGCATACGTGATCCGGCCGCGCGAGACGCATCTTGACGCGTTTGCGGTGACGCAAGAGGTGCTCGTTCAAGGGTGCCGTGGCCTCCGCGGGCGACGCTGATCGCCGAGGCGTTCATCGTCTTGACCCGCCACCGATCCCGCCTGTACCCTCGTTTTTCCGGTAGGCAGGTTCTGATCACGCCCGCGCCACGCCGGTAAACAGGCCGCGCAGCCGGCATAAGGAGACGCATGGAGGAGCAGGAGGCCGGCACGGTCGCCGACGGCATGCGCATCGACTGGGACGTGGCGGTGCCGATGCCCGACGGGGTGGTACTGCGCGCGGACGTGTTCCGGCCCAAGGCGCCGGGGCGCTACCCGGTCATCCTCAGCATGGGGCCCTACGCGAAGGGACTCGACTTCGGCGAAGGTTTCCCCGGCGGCTGGCAGCGACTGGTCGCTCGGTTCCCGGAAGTGGTGCGCGGCACCTCCGCGCGGTACGCCTGTTTCGAGGTCGTCGATCCCGAGAAGTGGGTGCCGGACGGCTACGTCTGCGTGCGCGTGGACTCGCGCGGCGCGGGGCGCTCGCCCGGCTACCTCGACCCGAAGTCGGTGCAGGAGACCCGCGACCTGTACGAATGCATCGAGTGGGCGGCCCGCCAGCCGTGGAGCAGCGGCAAGGTCGGGCTGAACGGCATCTCATACTACGCGACCAACCAGTGGTACGTCGCCTCGCTGCAGCCGCCGCACCTCGCGGCGATCTGCGTGTGGGAGGGGGCGACCGACTACTACCGGGAGAACACGCACCATGGAGGCATCCTCTGCACCTTCCACGAGATGCTCTATCCGTGGGCGGTGTGGCGCGTGCAACACGGGGTGGGCGAGCGAGGACTGCGCAGTCAGGTGACCGGCGAATGGGTGGCCGGTCCGCCGACGCTGCCCGAAGCCACGCTGCTCGCCAACCGGCGGGACGTGAGCGCCTCGGTGCTGAGCCATCCGCTCGACGACGCGTACTACCAGGACCGGTCGGCGCGGCTCGACCGGATCACCGTGCCGCTGCTGAGCGCCGCGAACTGGGGTGGCCAGGGCCTGCACCCGCGCGGCAACTTCGAGGGGTACTGCCAGGCCGGCTCGTCGCAGAAGTGGCTGGAAGTGCACGGCGATTCCCACTGGACGCACTTCTACACCGACTACGGCGTCGAGCTGCAGAAGCGCTTCTTCGGGCACTTCCTGAAGGGCGAGGACACCGGCTGGCAGCGCCAGCCGCCTGTGCAGCTCAACGTGCGCCACCCGGACCGTTTCGAGCTGCGCCACGAGAACGAGTGGCCGCTCGCGCGTACCCGCTGGACGCGCTACCACCTGCAGACGGACGGGAAGTCGCTGGCCACCGGGATACCCGCCGGTGCGGCTGCGTTCACCTACGATCCACTGGGCGAGGGCCTGAGCTTCACCACCGGGCCGCTGGAGGCAGAGACCGAGATCACCGGCCCGGTGGCGGCGAAACTGTTCGTCTCCTCGGCGAGCGTCGATGCCGACCTGTTCCTCGCGCTGCGGGTGTTCCGACCCGACGGCACCGAGGTACTCTTCCAGGGGTCGAACGACCCGGGCACGCCTGTCGGGCTGGGCTGGCTGCGGGCCTCCCACCGCAAGCTCGATACCGCTCGCTCGCGCCCGTGGCGCCCCTGGCACACCCATGACGAGAAGCAGCCGCTGGCTCCGGGCGAGGTGGTCGAACTCGACGTGGAGATCTGGCCCACCTGCATCGTGGTGCCGGCCGGCCACAGCATCGTGCTCAGCGTGCTGGGGCGCGACTTCGACCACGGCGGGCCGGCGGTGCGATTCCCCGGCATGACCTACGACATGACCGGCGTGGGGCCGTTTTGCCACGACAACCCGGTCGACCGGCCCCGGGAGATCTTCGGCGCCCCGGTCACGCTGCACCTGTCCGCCGAGCAGCCGTCTTACGTGCTGCTGCCGATCGTCCCGAAGAAGCTGCCGGAGTGACCCGATGATACGAACCCTGCTGCTGGCCTCCGCCGTCCTGCTGCCTGCCGCCGCCCATGCGCAGGAGGCGTACCCGTCGCGTCCGGTGCGGGTGTTCGTCGGCTTCCCGGCCGGTACCTCGGCCGACATCGTCGCGCGCATCTTCACCGCGCGACTGACCGATCACTTCAAGCGCCCTTTCGTGGTCGAGAACCGCCTCGGCATGGCGGGCAACCTCGCCGCCCAGGCGGCATTCCGCTCGCCCGCCGACGGCTACACGCTGGCCGGCACCACCGTCGCCAACACGATCAGCGCGAGCGTCTACCGCAACCTCGGCTACCAGTTCGCCGACGACTTCGCGCACGTGGCGCGCGTGGCGCTGGCGCCGAACGTGCTGGTGGTGAGCCCGACCCTGGGCGTGACGTCGGTCAAGGCGCTGATCGACCTGGTGCGCGCCGCGCCCCGCGGGAAGCTGTTCTTCGGGTCGGCCGGGGTGGGGACCGCGCCGCACCTGTCGGGCGAACTCTTCAACATGATGACCGGCGCGCAGCTCACCCACGTGCCATACAAGGGTAACGCACAGGGGCTGATCGATCTCTCCGAGGGGCGGATCTCGCTGGTCTTCGCGCCGGCGCCCACGCTGGCCGCCTTCACCCAGGACAACCGCGTGCGTGCGCTGGCCACCACCGCGGCGCGGCGCCCGAGCTTCCTGCCCGACCTGCCGACGATGGCCGAGTCCGGACTGCCGGGCTTCGACACCGCGATCTGGTACGGGTTCGCGGTGCCTCGCGGCACACCACCGGCGATCGTGGCCGCGCTGTCCGAGGCGCTGGTCCGCGCGACCGAGGCGCCGGAGGTACGCGAGCAGCTGCGCCGCGCCGCCGCCGACCCCTACCCGCTGGGCGGGGAAGAGTTCGGCCGTTTCGTGCGCGATGACGTGGCGAAGTGGGCGAAGGTGGTCGACTTCGCCCAGGTACGGGCGGAATAGCGTCGCCGATGCGACGGGCGAGAGGTGCAGCTGCGCATATGGAAAGCGCAGCCATACCTCGCGCATGGCCTCGACGATCTCCACCAGGTACTTGGACGGAGCAATCCTTCCGCTCACTACTATGCGAGCCGTGCGCCGGGCGCCTTGCCTCACTCGCCGCGGTATGTTCACGCCGTTTGCGATCACCGTGGCGCGGGTTCGCACGCCCTCTGGTGGCGCAGCGATGTACTTCAGCACGAGCCGGTCCAGCCTGGCGTAGTACTCCTCCTCGCTGAAGGCGATGCACTCCTGGAACTGCCGCGTGGCGCGCATTTCCTCGAAGGCGTAGGCACCCGGGGAGACGTCCACAAAGCGAAGTCGAGTGAAGGCGAGGGTCTTCGCCAGCAGCAACTTGAGCTTGGGATCGGCATTCCAGAAGCACACCGCGGCGGGCTGCTGCGCCATTATGTGGCGGACCAGCGCTTCAGCATGGTCCATGCAATCACGCGAGGCTGCGCTACGAAAATGCGCCACGCCAGCCGCGCTCAGGACCTGAGAGAAGGCGGATGAGGAGGAGTTTCCGCATACGGCGATTTCCATGTGCAGGCGGTCGTGCAGGGCCAGCGCGAGGTTGCACAGCGTCGATCATCGTCACAGCAGCATCCGGTACGTGAGCCCGCAGCAGCGCCACACCGGAGACGACCAGACCATCTTGGCGGCTCGGCACGAGCTCTACAGCCAGGCCCGGCAACGTAACCCAGCGCGCTGGTCCGGCAAGACGCGGGACTGGTCGCACATCGGCGCGGTGACCCTGGATCCAGAGCGCGATGCGGTGGTCAACATGGCGTCGGGTGCTCAACATACTCAGCAGGAAGCTGCGTGACTGAGGCGGCAACTACCTTGAGGCGCGCCGGCGGACAGGCAGCGCGACGCGTGGGCTA
>CAMDXD010000284.1 GCA_945877995.1 Bordetella parapertussis | reverse complement strand
GGTGGACGCCAGCCGAAAAGCCAACGCCCGGCCGTTGCTCGTCGGCGTGAGGCTGCCGCCGAACTACGGCCGCACGTTCGGCGAGAAGTTCCGGCAGGTGTTCGTCGAGGCGGCCCGCAACACGAAGACGCCGCTGGTGCCGTTCATCCTGGAACCGTTCGCCGAGAAACGCGATTTCTTCCAGCCCGACGGCATCCATCCCACCGTCGCCGCGCAGCCGCTGATGCTGGATACGCTGTGGCCCGAGATCCGCAATGTACTGAAAGCCCGCTGATCGCGCTGGCCGTCACGGCTGTCCAGCGCGATCGCCGCGCCTCAGCGCACCAGCACCCGCCCGGACACCGTCCCGGGCCCCGGAGCCTGCAGACTACCGATGCGTGCGGCGAATTCGAAGCCGGCAGCGCGCATCTCCTCGACCAGGGCATCGGCGGTCGATGGATCGCACGCCACCAGCAGCCCGCCGCTGGTCTGCGGATCGGTCAGCAGGTTGCGCTGCCAGGCGGGCATCGCGGCGGGCAAGGTCACGGCAGCGCCGTAGCTGTCCCAGTTGCGGTCGGAGGCACCGGTGGCCATGCCCTGCTCGGCGAACGGCAGCGCCTCGGGCAGCACCGGCACCGATGGCCAGTCGATGCATGCGACCAGCGATGATCCGCGCGCCATCTCCAGCGCATGGCCGAGCAGGCCGAAGCCAGTGACGTCGGTCAGCGCATGCACGCTGTCGCGTGCGGCCAGCTTGGCGCCGATCGCATTGAGCTGGGTGGTGCTGGCGATCATCTGCGCATAGCCGGCCTCACCCAGCACCTGCTTCTTCAGCGCCGCGCTGAGGATCCCGACGCCCAGACCCTTGCCGAGCACCAGGGCATCGCCCGCACGCGCCTGGTCATTGCGCTTGACCTTCGACGGATGCACCAGGCCGAGCGCGACCAGTCCGTAGATCGGTTCAACCGAATCGATGCTGTGGCCACCGGCAATCGGGATGCCGGCCGCGGCGCACACAGCCTCGCCGCCAGCCAGGATGCGCTGTACGGCTGCCGCGCCGATCTTCGCCACCGGCATCGCGACCAGCGCGAGCGCCATGATCGGCGTGCCGCCCATCGCGTAGACATCGGAGATCGCATTGGTCGCGGCGATCCGCCCGAAGTCGAACGGATCATCGACGATCGGCATGAAGAAATCGGTGGTCGCGATCAGCGCCTGGTTGTCATTCAGCCGGTATACCGCAGCATCGTCGCTCGACTCGCGGCCGACCAGCAGGTTCGGGAAGGCGCGCGTGATCGCTGCTGTCGCAGGAGACGCCGCCAGGATTTCGCTCAGCACCGCCGGCGTGAGTTTGCAGCCTCACCCGCCGCCGTGCGACAGTTCGCTCAGGCGCACGGGTCGTGCATCGGCGTCGGAAGGCATACTCATGAGGGGACCGTAAGGTGCGGGGAAGATGATGGAGTGTACACTCCATCATCGTCGATATAGCGCCTCTGAGAGCGTCGACTCACTGCTCCGGTCCATGCCCCGATTCGCACTACGCTCGCGTGAATGATCCCGTTGTTTCCCTGAGTGCCGCCCTGGAAGACCTGTCGGGATTCGACGCAATCATCGATGTCCGGTCCCCGTCCGAGTTCGCGGAAGACCACATGCCGGGCGCGATCAACTGCCCGGTACTGGACGACGCCGAGCGAGCCCTCGTGGGCACGATGTACAAGCAACAGGGATCGTTCGAGGCGCGCCGGGTCGGCGGTGCGCTGGCCGCGCACAACATCGCGCGGCATGTCGAGACGGCGTTTGCCGGGCACCCCCGTGGATGGAAACCGCTCGTCTACTGCTGGCGCGGCGGGCAGCGCAGCCGCGCGTTCGCCCATGTGCTGTGCGAGATCGGCTGGCACGCCCGGCGGCTCGACGGAGGGTACCGTGCGTACCGCCGCGGCGTCGTCGCCGAACTGGCAGCACTGCCGGACCGCTTGTCGTTCCGGGTGATCTCCGGCCATACCGGCTGCGGCAAGAGCCGCCTGCTGCGCGAGCTCTCGGCGATGGGCGCGCAGGTGCTCGACCTGGAGGCACTGGCCCAGCATCGCGGCTCGGTGCTCGGCGACCTGCCCGACGAGCCGCAGCCGCCCCAGAAACTGTTCGAATCGCGGGTCTGGCAGGTGCTGCGCCGGCTCGACCCGGCCCGTCCGGTGTTCGTCGAGGCCGAAAGCCGGCGCATCGGCGTGCTGCACGTGACCGATGCGCTGATCGCCTGCATGCGTGCAGCCCCGACGCTGCGCCTCGAAGCATCGCCGGAGGTGCGTACACGGCTGCTGATCGACGAGTACCGGCACCTCATCGAGGACACGCCGCGCCTGCTGGCACGCCTCGAATGCCTGCGCGAACTGCATCCGGCAGAGACGCTCGCACTCTGGCGATCGCTCGTCGAAGCCCGTGCCTGGACGCCGTTCGTGCTCAGCGTGCTCGAGAAGCATTACGACGCTGCGTACGCCCGTTCGATGTTCCGCAACTACACCAGCCATGTCGAGGCCCCGGTGGTTGAACTGACCGGGATCGATTCGGCGTCGGTGCAAAGCGCTGCAACGCGAGTCATCGAGCTGACGGCGCGGGCGGAGACGGCGGCATCGCCGCGCTGATGAAGATGATCGACAATCCCGGTGGCGTGGCGAGCGGGAAGGTCTGCAACGTCGGCAATCCGGCCGACGACGACTCTGTTCGTGAACTGGCAACGATGAAGTATCCCGAGTACTCGGACAGCGCCCAGCGGGTGAACCTCGCCGACACCACGGCCGCCGCGTACTACCGCGCGGGGTACCAGGACGTGCAGGCACGGGTACCTTGCATCGCGAACACGGTTTCCAACGAGGTCCGATGAAGCTCGCCCTGAAAGTCGATGTCGACACCTACCGCGGCACGCGCGAGGGGGTGCCGCGGCTGGTCGACTTGCTCCGGCGCGAAGGCGCCGGGGCGACCTTCCTGTTCAGCCTCGGACCAGACCACACCGGGCGTGCGGTGCGGCGCGTATTCCGCCGCGGATTCATGCGTAAGGTGTCACGCACGTCAGTCCTGGAACACTACGGGCTGCGCACGCTGCTCTACGGGACCCTCCTCCCCGGACCCGACATCGGCGAGCGTTGCCGCGAACAGATGCAGGCCGTACGCGACGCCGGCTTCGAATGCGGCATCCACTGCTGGGACCACGTCCGCTGGCAGGATCAGCTGGCGCTCGCAGACGAAGCATGGACGCGCGCCGAAATGCAGCGGGCCTGCGATCGCTTCGAAGAAATTTTCGGGGCACCGGCACGCGCGCATGGCGCGGCCGGCTGGCAGATGAACGTGCATGCGCTGCGCAACACCCAGCGCCTGTCGTTCGGCTACAGCTCCGACACGCGCGGGACCCATCCCTTCCTGCCGACGTACAACGCCGAGCTGATCGCCTGCCCTCAGATCCCGACCACGCTGCCCACGCTGGACGAACTGATCGGACGCGACGGAATCACCACCGGCAACGTCGCCGACCGCCTGCTGGCACTGACCGACGCCGAGCGCCCGGCCACCGGCCATGTCTACACGCTACACGCCGAACTCGAAGGACAGAAGCTGGCACCAGCCTTCGAACGCCTTCTGGCAGGCTGGAAGGCGCAGGGCTACGAACTGCTGTCGCTTCGCGACTACTGCGACGACCTCGAACCCGAACAACTGCCGCACCACGAAGTGGTGTTCGGCGAGGTACCGGGCCGCAGTGGACAACTCGCACTGCAGGGACCGGCCTTCCTGTCACCCGGCGCGCCTGCTCCCGACTATCGCTGGACGCGCGACCGCGCCGTGATCACGCAACATGGCCAGCCTGCACTGCCAGCCGGCGCAGGCTGAACGAAGGGCACGGGTTCACCCCGCCGGCACGGCTGTTGTAATGTTCGTCCGGCATACTCTTGTGAGTATTTCCCGAAACCTCCAGAAGACATCATGCCCGCGACGAAAGCCCCCGCGCTCAAGCTGCCCTCCACCAACGGCGGCAGTTTCGACCTTTCCGCCACTCGCGGCACGCCAGTCGTGGTGTTCTTCTACCCGAAAGACAACACACCGGGCTGCACCACCGAAGCATCCGGCTTCCGCGACCACTACGCGGCGTTCGGACAAGCCGGTGCCACGATCGTCGGCATTTCGCGCGACAGCCTCAAGTCACATGCGTCCTTCCGCGAGAAGCTCGGCCTGCCGTTCGACCTGCTGTCCGACCCGGACGAGGTTGCCTGTACGGCTTGGGGGGTGATGAAGCTGAAGAACATGTACGGCAAGCAGGTGCGCGGCATCGAACGCAGCACCTTCGTGGTCGCAGCCGACGGCGCGATCGCACGCGAATGGCGCGGCGTGAAGGTGCCGGGTCATGTCGACGAGGTACTGGCGTTCGTCGGTACCCTGAAGTAGGTTGCCCTCATCGATACCCTCAGCAATGCCGCCCGGGATGACGCTTCCAGGGTGACGGACATCCGATGACAGTGCGCTCCCCCTTGCCGGCGCGCCGCACCCGCCGCGGCAGTCCATCTTGATCCGACGCGCCACCCCGGAACCCTGCATTCCTCCACGCCCCCGCGGCCTTGCCGCCGGGGGCGTGTCGTTTGTGTCCTGCCACGCCCTGCCCCAACCCCGGGAGACCCGATGATCCAGCGCACCAAGCCTGCCGGACAGACCAGCGTCACCAGGCTGCACTCGACCAAGCTCTTCGTGATCGACACGAACGTACTGATGCATGACCCGACCAGCCTGTTCCGGTTCGAGGAACACGACGTGTTCCTGCCGATGATCACGCTCGAGGAACTCGACGACCACAAGAAGGGCATGACGGAGGTCGCGCGCAACGCGCGGCAGACCAGCCGCTACCTCGAGGAGGTGATCGCCCGTTCGCCCGGAGCCGATCTCGGCGCGGGTATCCCGCTTACCGATACCGGTATCCGGCAGGGCACCGGCCACCTGATGCTGCAGACCGAGGCGCTGGAAGCGACGCTGCCGACCTCGATCCCGGCCAGCGGCAAGGCCGACAACCAGATCCTCGCAGTGGTCAAGGCACTACAGGAGCGCAACGCACGCCGGCAGGTAATCCTGGTCAGCAAGGACATCAACATGCGGATCAAGGCGCGCGCGCTGGGGCTCGCCGCCGAGGACTACTTCAACGACAAGGTGCTGGAAGACACCGACCTGCTCTATACCGGCGTGCGCGAGCTGCCGGCCGACTTCTGGGAAAAGCACGGCAAGGAGATGGAGTCGTGGCAGCAGGCCGGCAGCACCTTCTACCGGGTGCGCGGGCCCCTGTGCGCCACCTTCGCGGTCAACGAGTTCGTCTGGATGGAGTCCGAGCGGCCGTTCCATGCGATCGTGAAGGAGCAGTCGGGCAAGACCGCGATCCTGCAGACCATCCGCGACTACTCGCACCAGAAGAGCAGCACTTGGGGCGTCCTTGCTCGCAACCGTGAGCAGAACTTCGCGCTCAACCTGCTGATGGACCCGGAATGCGATTTCGTCTCGCTCACCGGCACCGCCGGCACCGGCAAGACCTTGATGACGCTGGCCGCCGGCCTGTCCCAGGTGCTCGACGACCGGCGCTACACCGAGATCATCGTCACCCGGGT
>CAMDXD010000283.1 GCA_945877995.1 Bordetella parapertussis | reverse complement strand
GAAACCCTGTTGGACGCAGTCACGCGAGAGACACTCGAAGAATCGGCCTACCACTTCCGGCCGACCGCGCTGGTCGGTATCTACAGCCTGCCGATGCACGGTTCGGAAATCACCTACCTGCGCTTCGCCTTCGCCGGCGAGATCACCGGCCATGAACCGCAACGTGCGCTGGACACCGGGATCGTGCGCGCGTTGTGGCAGACGCCTGAAGAAATCCGCGAAGGCCGTGAACGCCACCGCAGCCCGCTCTTGCTCGACTGCGTGGAAGACTACCTCGCGGGGCGGCGCTTCCCCCTCGAGATGCTCAGGCACTACGCCTGAGGCCGCCCTGCCAGCTCCGCTGAAAGGCAACGAAGCATGAAAGGCAAGACCGTGGTGGTCGGCATGTCCGGCGGCGTTGATTCGTCGGTGGCCGCGCTGCTGCTCAAGCGGCAGGGCTGGAACGTCATCGGCGTGTTCATGAAGAACTGGGAAGACGACGACACCGACGAATACTGCAGTTCGCGCGAAGACCTCGTCGACGCGGTGTCGGTGGCCGACCGGATAGGCATCGAGATCGACCAGGTGAATTTCGCGACCGAATACAAGGACAGGGTCTTCTCGACTTTCCTGGCCGAGTACCAGGCGGGTCGCACGCCGAACCCGGACGTGCTGTGCAATGCCGAGATCAAGTTCCGCGCGTTCCTGGACCACGCGATCGGGCTCGGTGCGGACATGATCGCCACCGGCCACTATGCGCAGGTGCGCGAGCGCGACGGGCTGTTCCAGTTGCTGAAAGCCGAAGACGGCACCAAGGATCAGAGCTATTTCCTGCACCGGCTGGACCAGTCGCAGCTGTCGCGCACGCTGTTCCCGCTGGGCCAACTGCCCAAGCGGGAAGTTCGCGAGATCGCACGGCGCGAAGGGCTGCCGGTCGCCGACAAGAAGGACAGCACCGGCATCTGCTTCATCGGCGAGCGGCCGTTCCGCGAATTCCTGAACCGCTACCTGCCGAAGGCGCCTGGCGAGATGCAGACACTCGACGGTACCGTCGTCGGGGAACACATCGGCCTGATGTATTACACGATCGGCCAGCGCCAGGGGCTCGGCATCGGCGGTCGCGCCGACGGCAGCGCCGGCGAAGCCTGGTACGTCGCACACAAGGACCTCGCTCGGAACATCCTGCAGGTCGTGCAGGGGCACGACCATCCAGCCCTGCTCGCCGATCGCCTGGCCGCGATCGACGCGAGCTGGGTGTCCGGTCAGCCGCCGCATGTCGACTGGGTCTACGCGGCGAAGACCCGTTACCGGCAGGCCGATACCGCATGCGTGCTGCCGGTGGTCGCAGGCAGCGGCTTCGAAGCGGCGTTTGCCGAGCCGCAATGGGCGGTGACGCCCGGGCAGTCGGTCGTGGTCTACGAGTCGAAGGTCTGCCTCGGGGGTGGCATCATCGCCTGACCCCCCCGGTCACTCGGGCTTGAGCCCGGCGGCCCTGACCACCCTGCCCCAGCGCGCCGCCTCGGCCTTGATGAACTCGGCGAACTGCTCTGGCGTACCGCCGGTGGCCTCCGCGCCCTGGTCGGCCAGCCGGGTCCGCACCGCCGGCTCCTGCAGCGCCTTCACCAGCGACTGGTTCAGGCGCGCAACCACAGCAGCTGGCGTCTTCACCGGAACCACGACGCCATACCAGTTGTCGGCCAGTACCCCGGGCATCCCGGTTTCGGCCGTGGTCGGCACCTCTGGCAGGAGCGGATGACGGCGGCTGCTGGCGAGCACCAGCGGCCGCAGCTTGCCGCCCTTGACCTGCGGCACCAGGATCGGCAGATCCGCGAACAGGATCTGCACATGGCCGGCCATCACGTCGATCACCGCCGGTGCGGCCCCCTTGAACGGAACATGGGTGATGTCGATGCCGGCGGCAGCCTTGAACTGCTCGCCGGCCAGGTGCGGCATGCTGCCGGTGCTGGTCGATGCGAACGTGATCTGGCCCGGCCGCTTGCGCGCGAGCGCCACCAGTTCCTTTACGTTGCTGGCCGGCAGCGCCGGATGCGCGACGAGCAGTTCCGGCACCGACACCACATGGGACACCGGTGCGAAGTCGACCAGCGTCTCGAAGGGCATCTTCAACTGCAGGTGCTGCTGGATGACCAGCGCGCCAGCGCTCGACAGGTACAGCGCATGGCCGTCGGCTGGCGAGCGCAGCACGAACTCCGCCGCGATCAATCCGTTCGCGCCGGCGCGGTTGTCCACCAGCACCGGCTGCCCCCACTGCTTCGACAGCGGCTCGGAGAGCGTGCGCGCGAAGAAATCGGCGGGACCACCCGGCGGAAAGCCGATCACCAGCCGCACCGGGCGCGACGGGAAGTCCTGCGCGGCAGCCAGGCCTGCAGCCATGGCCAGCGCCAAGATCGCTGTGGGTCCGATAGCCGCCGCTGCGGCGCGCGACAGCGCGGGCGATCCGGCGCAGCATGCACGTGTGCGCGCCAACGAAGGACGATTCAGGGTCATCCGGTCTCCTCTCGGGGCGGTGCGGTGCGGGGCGCCGTGCGCGCTGCCGACTTCCGCTCGATTTGTAGGTATTCTCCGCCCCGACGGTACGCTTATTGCTCGAATCGATCCACCGTCCCTTCCGGAGTCCTGCGTGCATTCCCTTCGTTCCAGCCCCGCCCGTCAGGGCACCGTTCCCGCCCTTGCAGCGACCGCCGCTGCGGCCGCCGCGTTCCTGCTCCCGGCCCTGCTGATGGCAGTGCCCGCGGCCCCTGCGGCCGCGCAGGCGTGGCCGACCCGGCCGATCCGGCTGATCGCCCCGTTTCCGCCGGCCGGCGCGGTCGACCTGGTCGGCCGTCCGATTGCACTGCGGCTGCAGGAAACGCTCGGCCAGCAGATCGTGTTCGAGAACCGGCCCGGCGCCGGCGGCAACATCGGCGCAGAGACGGTCGCCAAGGCATCCGCCGACGGCTACTCGCTGCTGATGGCCGCGGTCACCACGCATTCGATCAGCGCGACCCTGTACCAGAAGCTCAACTACGACCTGCAGAAGGACCTCGCGCCGATCTCGCTCGCCGCGAATTCCCCGCAGGTCCTGGTTGCCCATCCGTCACTGCCGGTGAAGACCGTGCAGGACGTGATCGCGCTCGCGCGGGCGCGCCCCGGCCAGTTGAGCTGGGCCTCGCAGGGCAACGGCACGCTGTCGCACCTCGAACAGGAACTGCTGCGCGCGATGGCGAAGATCGATGTAGTGCACGTGCCCTACAAGGGCAGTTCGCCGGCACTGGCCGACCTGTTCGGCGGCCAGGTCGTGCTGCTGTTCGACAGCGTGCCGGCAGTGCTGCACCACATCCGCGGCGGCAAGCTGCGCGCGCTCGCGGTCGCCACCTCGCGCCGCTCGAACGTGCTGCCCGACGTGCCCACCGTCGCCGAGTCGGGACTGAAAGGCTACGCCGCCGAGAACTGGTTCGGCATGATGGCCCCGGCGGGCGTATCGAAGGAGATCATCACGCGGCTCAACGGCGAGATGGTCAAGGCGCTCGCCCTGCCCGAGCTGCGCAAGCGGCTGCTGGACATCGGCTTCGAACCGCGTTCGAGCACGCCGGAGGAGTTGCGCGCGATCATCGCCTCCGAGATCGCGCTGTGGGCGAAGGTGATCCGCGACTCCGGCGCAAAGATCGAGTGACCGTGGCTGTCCTGCGCGAAGATTCGGTCGCCGCAGCGGCTTCGGTCGACCAGCAGCGTCTGTGGGACAGGCTCGCCGCGATGGCTAAGATCGGCGCGATTCCCGGCCAGGGCGTGAACCGGCCTGCGCTGTCGCCGCAAGACATCGAGTCGCGCGCGCTGCTGCTGTCGTGGGCACGCACGCTCGGGCTCGCGGTGAGCGTCGATGCCATCGGCAACCTGTTCCTGCGCCGCGCGGGGCTGGACCCCTCCGCCCCGCCGGTGATGACCGGCAGCCACATGGACACACAGCCCAAGGGTGGCCGCTTCGACGGCATCTACGGCGTGCTCGCCGGCCTGGAAGCCCTCGAGGCAATGGACGCGGCGGGGGTGCGTACCCGGGCGCCGATCGACGTCGTTGCCTGGACGAACGAGGAAGGCGGTCGCTTCCCGCCCTGCACGATGGGCTCCATGGTGTTCGTGGGCGCACGCACCGTCGAGGACTTCGCCGAGGTGCGCGACAACGCCGGCATCCGCCTGGCCGATGCACTGGCGCAGACGCTCGCCGCCACGCCGGATGCCGCGCGTCGCCCGGTGGCTGGTCCGGTCGCCGCCTATGTCGAGGCACACATCGAGCAGGGGCCGCTGCTCGAGTCGGCCGCGCTGCAGGTCGGCGCGGTCACCGGCATCCAGGGCATGCGCTGGTTCAATGTCGAGGTGTCGGGCGAGAGTGCGCATGCCGGCACCGCGCCGGTGTCGCTGCGGCGCGACGCATTGCGCGAGGCGGTGGCGATGATCGCGGCGCTGCGCGAACTGACCACCGACCCGTCGGACATCACGCGCTTTACCGTCGGCCGCATGCTGGTCACGCCCAACTCGCCGAACTCGGTGCCCAGCCATGTCCTGTTCTCGGTGGACATCCGCCACCCTGACCGCGCAACGATCGCCCGCCTCGGCGAGGCGGTGGAGCCGACCTGCCGCGCCCACGCCCGCGCCTGCACGGTCACTGTCACGCCGACGCTGCATGACGACCCCACCTGCTTCGATCCCGCGATCGTCGGCCTGGTCGAGGCCGCGTCCGGCGCGCTCGGGCTGCCATCGATGCGCCTGCCATCGGGCGCGAGCCATGACGCGATGTACCTCAGCCGGCTATGCCCCACCGGGATGATCTTCGTTCCGTGCGAGCGCGGGGTCAGCCACAACGAAGCCGAGAACGCGCTGCCTTCCGACCTCGCCGCGGGCGCGCGCGTGCTGGCGGCGACGCTGGCCGAACTGGCCAACCGATGAGCGCAGGCGCCGGACAGGCGATCGTCGGCATCGACATCGGCGGCACCTTCACCGACCTGGTGTGCGTGCTGCCCGACGGCACGCTCAAGCTCGCCAAGCTGCGCAGCACGCCGTCGAACCCGGCGCGCGCGGTGCTCGATGCAGTGGCGCACCTGCGCGACGCATGGGGCGTCGACCCGGCCTCGATCGGCCGCTTCGTTCATGGCACGACGGTGGCGACCAATGCCGTGATCGAGCGCAAGGGCGCGCGCATCGGCTTCCTCGCCAGCGAAGGCTTCCGCGACCTGCTCGAGATCGGCCGCGGCAACCGGCGCGAGATCTACGACACCGTGCTCAAGCCGCAGGCGCCGGTGTTCCTCGCGCCGCGCCACCTGCGGCGCGACGTGCCAGCCCGGCTCGATGCGCAGGGCCAGGTGGTGCAGGCGCTCGACGAAGCAGCGCTGCTCGTCGCAGTCGACGAACTGGTGGCACTGGACGTGCGCGCGATCGCGATCGTGTTCCTGTTCTCCTTCCTCGATCCGTCGCAGGAGCGGCGGGCGCGCGAACTGATCCTCCGGAAGCATCCCAGTCTCGCCGTGTCGTTGTCGTCCGAGGTCGACCCGGCCTTCCGCGAGTACGAGCGCGCCTGCGTCACCGCCTTCGATGCCTACGTGAAGCCGGTGCTCGACCAGTACCTGTCGCAGATGGAAC
>CAMDXD010000282.1 GCA_945877995.1 Bordetella parapertussis | reverse complement strand
CGACCTTGGCGAGCGTGGCCGCCAGTTCGTCCACGTCATCCAGGGGTAGCGAGATACGGATCCACTCGATCGGATTGCGTTTCATCGCCGCGACGCTTTCGTCGGTCTCGCGCGTCTCGATGGGCAGCAGCCGGAGGTACGGCGCCTCGGCCGGGTCGTAGAAGATCTCGGTCGGGCACATCGTGGTTCGCCCGATGTCGGACGGAAGCAGCCGACGCTTGTAGTTCGAGAAGAACAGTGCGTTGATCAGTTCGGTCTTGCCACGCGAATATTCCGCGATGAACGCCAGCAACATCCGGTCGGTACGCAGGCTTTCGATGAGGTCGTACATCCGCAGCGACTGCTCGACGTTGACCGCATTGTTCGTGTCGAGCCGCGCCCGGAAGGTCTCGATGGCGCCTACCAGCCGGTCGCGCCAGGCCTGGTATTGGAGGACGTTCGCTTCGAGGGTACTGTTCATCCGGGGGGCAAGGTCGCAGGAAAGATCTACGGAATATTTGGGGGCCCACAACGGATCAATGACGGCGGGTGCAGCGACTTCTTGAGCTGGCAGAGGCTTTTCTGCCTCGCAGCACGGGAAAATCAGGCTGATCGTGGGTTCAGATCAGCATCAGCATGACTCGAGCAAGGCCACCAACCACCAGGATCAGCGCAAGCTGGCACAGTATAAGCAGCACCAGCGGCGACAGGTCGAAGCCGGAAACCGGCCTGATCCGAGCCTGCAGCGGCCTCAGGAACGGGCGCAGCAGCAGGTCGAGCAAAGGCGCCAGCGGGGAGTGGGGGTTCACCCACGACAACAGCATCTGGACGATCAGCGCCCCGATCATCATGTAGATGAACAACCGGACCAGCTGCACCAGCGCGGCGACTGCGGACAGGCCGACGCTGGCGCTGAAATCGGCCGCCCCGGGGCCGACACGGCCAGTGAGCTCGAGCACCAACCGGGGCTCGATCAGCGACAGCACGATGTTCAGCGCCCAGGCTACGAGCCAGGCCAGCAGCAGCGTCGCCAGGTCGAGCCCCCAGAGCCCCGGCACCACCTGGCGCAGCGGCTTCACGCCCCAGTTGGTGACCGACGCCAGCAGCCCCGACAGCGGGTTGTTGAACGGCGCGCGGGCCGCCTGCAGCCAGAAACGCAGCAGCAGGGCAACGATCAGCAGGGTGCCCAGCGTATCGACGAGAAAGCCCAGCGCCTGTGCGATCATCGTACGTCGCGCCCGGATTCGTCGCCCAGTTCGACCGCGCGCCGGTTGGCCGCCTGAACCGCCTCCGCGACCAGCCGGTGCAGGCCACCGGCCTCCAGCGCGGCGATGCCGCACTCGGTCGTGCCGCCTTTCGACGTGACGCGGGCGCGCAACGCCGCCGGCGGCTCGGCGTCGACGGCAGCCAGGTTGGCGGCGCCGGCAAAGGTGGCGAGCGCGAGCCTGCGCGCCTGCGCAGCGTCGAAGCCGACGCCAGCGGCTGCCGCCTCCAGCGCCTCGATCATCATGAACACATAGGCCGGTCCGCTGCCGGAAACCGCGGTGACCGCGTCGATCTGCGCTTCGCGCGCCACCCACAGAACGTCGCCGACGGCGCCCAGGATGCGTTCGACGCGCGCGCGGTCGTCGGACGACAGGCCGGGGCCGGCATACAGGCCGGCGATGCCCTGGCCGATCAGGGCAGGCGTGTTCGGCATCGCGCGGGCGATCCGGTCATGGCCGCCCAGCCAGCGTGCCAGGTCGGCGGTGCGGACGCCGGCGGCGATGGTGACCACCAGTTGCCCGTCGAGCAGGGGTGCCAGGCCGGCAGCGACGTTCCTGACCTGTTGCGGCTTCACCGCCAGCACCACGCAATCACAGCCGGCGACCGCGCCGGCCGCCGTGTCGTGTGTGCGGATCGCAAAGCGCTCCGCCAGCCGTTCGCGCTGCCCGGCATCCACGTCGACTGCCGAGATCGAATCTGCGGCCAGGCCGCTCTTGAGCAGGCCGCCGATCATGGCCGAAGCCATGTTTCCGCCGCCGATGAAACAGACCTTCATCAAGACAACTCCCGCAGGAATCGGCCAGCCTTCGCCGGAAAAGTCTCGCAGTTTCGCATCATGCGCTGACCGCGTCGATCGTCGCGCGAGCCGTCCGGTCACCGAAGATGGCCGCACCGACACGTACCCAGGTCGCGCCTTCGGCAATCGCCGCTTCGAGATCGTCGGACATGCCCATGGACAGTGTGTCGAGGGCAATGCCCGCGGCCAGCAGCCGCTCCTGCATGCGCGCGAGTTCGGCGAACGGCACGCGCCGTGCGTCGAAGCCCTCGGCCGGTGCAGGAATGCACATCAGCCCGCGCAGAAGCAGCCCGGGAAGCGACGCCACGTCGCGCGCGAGGGCCGGCAGTTCAGCCTCGGATATTCCCGCCTTGGTCGCCTCGCCACTCACGTTCACCTGCAGGCAGACCGACAGCGGACCGCGGTTCGCCGGACGCTGATCGGACAGCCTGCGTGCGATCTTCAGGCTCGACACCGAGTGCACCCAGTCGAAGTGTTCGGCCACCGGGCGCGTCTTGTTGCTCTGGAGGGGGCCGATGAAATGCCACTCGATGCCAGGATCGGCGACCTGCGCGATCTTGTCGACCGCCTCCTGCAGGTAGCTCTCCCCGAAAGCGCGCTGGCCCGCTGCGCGGGCGGCGATCACCGCCTCGGCGCCGAACGTCTTGCTCACCGCAAGCAGCCCGATTGACGACGGATCACGATTGGCAGCCAGCGCCGCTGCGGCCATGCGCGCACGAACAGCTTGCAAGTTGTCGCCGATGCCTCCCATAATTTACCTCAGATGCGTCAAGGACTTGAATGCGACTTGAATGCGACTTGGGGGCGGGCGGAAGCGGGTTTCAGCGGCTCGCCACTAGCTGAACGTGCCCGATGGATGACGGTCGCGGATCCCGATCCGGGGACAATCGGCCGGCTGCCGTCGCGCTGGCGTTAAAGAGCGGCCGATTCAAACCGATTCCGGTCGAGCACGACTTGCTATCCTGCACCCTGCGTACGCATGAACCAAGGATGCTACGCGACAGATCCAGTGTCGCATCGAATTCAACCGCCAGGAAAGTATAGTGGACATATCCGAACTGCTCGCATTCGTCGTCAAGAACAAGGCGTCCGACCTCCACCTGTCCAGTGGCCTGCCGCCGATGATCCGGGTCAACGGTGACGTGCGCCGGATCAACCTGCCGCCGATGGAGCACAAGGATGTGCACGGCATGGTGTACGACGTCATGAACGACCAGCAACGGAAGACGTACGAGGAAAACCTCGAGATCGACTTCTCCTTCGCGATCCCGAGCCTGGCACGTTTCCGGGTCAACGCGTTCGTGCAGCAGCGAGGCGCGGCCGCGGTGCTGCGGACGATTCCGAACAAGGTGCTGTCGCTGGAAGACATCAAGGCACCAACGATCTTCGCCGACATCGCCAGCCAGCCGCGCGGCATCGTGCTGGTGACCGGTCCGACCGGCTCCGGCAAGTCGACCACGCTGGCGGCGATGATCGACCACGTCAACAACAAGGAATACGGCCATATCCTCACCATCGAGGACCCGATCGAGTTCGTGCACGAGAGCAAGAAGTGCCTGATCAACCAGCGCGAGGTCGGCCAGCACACGCTGTCGTTCTCGAATGCACTGCGCTCGGCACTGCGCGAGGATCCCGACATCATCCTGGTGGGCGAACTGCGCGACCTAGAGACAATCCGGCTGGCACTGACCGGCGCCGAGACCGGCCACCTGGTGTTCGGAACGCTTCACACCAGTTCGGCGGCCAAGGCCATCGACCGGATCATCGACGTGTTCCCGGCGGCGGAAAAGGAGATGGTGCGGGCGATGCTGTCCGAATCGCTGCGCGCGGTGGTCTCGCAGACGCTGCTCAAGACCAAGGACGGTACCGGGCGCGTCGCTGCACACGAGATCATGATCGGAACTCCGGCCATCCGGAACCTGATCCGCGAAAACAAGATCCCGCAGATGTATTCGGCAATCCAGACTGGCCAGACCTTCGGCATGCAGACCCTCGACCAGAACCTGCAAGACATGGTGAAGCGTAATATCGTGTCGTCGGCCGAAGCCAAGATGAAGGCCGCGAACAGGGACAACTTCTAGTAGCATTCAGACGCGCTGCCGTTTCCGGCAGCGCGTCAAACCAGGCAAGGACTTCCTCCCGAATGGAACGCGATCAGGCCATCAAGTTCGTCCACGAACTGCTGCGTGTCATGGTCGACAAGAAGGCATCGGACCTGTTCATCACCGCGGGCTTCCCTCCTGCATTCAAGCTCGACGGCAAGATCGTGCCGGTGTCGAACCAGACGCTGACGCCCACCCACACCGCAGACCTCGCGCGCTCGATCATGAACGACCGACAGGCGTCCGAGTTCGAGAGCACGCACGAGTGCAACTTCGCGATCAGCCCGTCCGGCATCGGTCGCTTCCGCGCCAATGCGTTCATGCAGCAGGGCCGGGTCGGCCTGGTGCTGCGAGTGATCACATCGGTCATCCCGAAGCTCGAGGAGCTCGGGCTGCCGAGAATCCTGAAAGACGTGACGATGACCAAGCGTGGCCTGCTGATCCTGGCCGGCGCGACCGGCTCGGGCAAGTCGACCTCGCTTGCAGCGATGATCGGCTACCGCAACGAGAACAGCTACGGCCACATCGTCACCGTCGAAGATCCGGTCGAGTTCGTGCACGAGCACAAGAACTGCATCGTCACCCACCGAGAGATCGGGGTCGACACCGATTCCTGGCACAGCGCGCTGAAGAACACGCTGCGCCAGGCGCCGGACGTGATCCTGATCGGCGAAGTGCGCGACCGCGAGACGATGGATTACGCGATCGCCTTCGCCGAGACCGGACATCTGGCGATGTGCACGCTGCATGCGAACAACGCCAACCAGGCACTTGACCGGATCATCAATTTCTTTCCGGAGGAGCGTCGTCAGCAACTGCTGATGGACCTGTCGCTGAACCTGAAGGGCATCGTATCCCAGCGCCTGATCCCCCGGCGCGAAGGCAAGGGCCGGGTTGCCGCCGTCGAAGTGATGCTCAACTCACCGCTGATTTCCGAACTCGTGTTCAAGGGCGACGTGCTCGAGATCAAGGAAGTGATGAAGAAGTCACGCGAGATGGGCATGCAGACCTTCGACCAGGCCCTGTTCGACCTCTACGAAGCCGGTGCGATCACCTACGAAGACTGCCTGCGCAACGCCGATTCGATCAACGACCTGCGCCTGCAGATCAAGCTGTACGGCGCCGAGTCGAAAGACCGGGACATGATGGGTGGTATCGACCACCTCAACATCGTCTGACCCGCTGTTCAGCGGTGGGCGCCGGCAACCATCCTGAACTCGAACAGACGGCACTCGATCGCACCGTTGAACAGGACGGTGCGCTTCGACGCCTTCAGGCCGAGCTGGCCGGGCAGCTTCATTTCAGGTGAGATCAGGTAGGCGGTCCAGCCGGCGAACGCAGCCTTGAGCGCGGTGCCCAGCTGGGGATAGAACAGCTCGAGCGACTCGCGGCTCTCCATGCGCACGCCGTACGGCGGGTTGGAAACCAGGATCCCCGCAGTGGCTGGGGCTTCGCGGCGGCGCACGTCGACCACTTCGAACTGCACCGCCCGGTCGACGCCGGCGCGTGCG
>CAMDXD010000281.1 GCA_945877995.1 Bordetella parapertussis | reverse complement strand
AAGCCGGCGTTATTCTTGAGCATCGAGTTCATCGATGACACGACGGTGCCATCCGGGAGCACCACCTCGAGTCCCAAGACCAGGTTGCGCATCATGCCGTAGCGCAAAACGTTGATGCCGCCAGCATTCGTCGCGACATTGCCGCCGATGGTGCAGGACCCCCGCGCTCCGAGATCGAGCGGTAACAACAGGTCATGCTGATTCAGCTCCTCCTGCACCGTCTGCAACACGGCACCGGCCTGCACGATGCACGTGGCGCCGATCGGATCAATGCTCTCGATCGCGCTCATTCTGGAGAGCGAAAGAGCAATCGATTTCGAGTTGGGCACTGCGCCGGCCACCGTTCCCGTCAATCCACCTTGCACCACCACTGACTGCCGGGCAGCGTGACACAGACGCAGGAGCGTGCTGACCTGTGCCGTTGAACGGGGTAGGACCAGCGCGAGCGCTTGCATGGGCGATGAATCCCAGTAACTCGTCGCCCGTCCCTCGAGAGCGTCACCGCAGACAACTGCCTCATGCCCCAACGCGTCCCGCAGGTGTCGAATGATGGCGGACATGCTCTCAACGCCCACGAGTGGCCAACAATCGCGGCTCGGGAACAATCTGATCGAGCGGCCAAATCGGCCGTGAAAGTCGGCGGTACGGAAGGGTCGAGAAATCCATCGCGCAAGTTCCGGGCAGATCGCAGTACACAACCCTGCCGAGCGGCGCGAAGGCGTCGTAGAAATGCTGCGTGGACTTGACCACGATGATCTTGCATCGGGCCAGGTCGATCCCGTGACTCTCGAAGACGTGGCGGCTGAACACCTGCTGCCGCACCGAGGAAACAACCACATCGATCCCGTCGATACGGATTGCCGCCGAGCGACCCATCGACAGGTTCGGCTCGCCTCGCCCGAAAAACGCTTGCTTGAGGTCCTGTCCGACCCTCAGTACGTGCGCTTGCACGTCCAGCGGCGTGCCAGACAGCGGTCCCACCTTTCCGCCGAGGCGTAGCCGCAGGCGCGCACCCTCGCCGGCCAGCGCGCAGAAATCTGCGGCGACTGGATCCCAGATCATGCCGAGCGTCGCGTCCCCTACTCCGCGCCGGAGCATTTCTGCGAGCAGCACAGTAGAGTCTCCGCCTGCACCGCCGCCAGTATTGTCGGAGCGATCAGCGATCACTACTGGCCTGGGCTCCGCAAGCGCGGTCTCTATCGCCTCGGTGAGGCCGACACCGAGGTTGCCAATCGACCGCACAGACTGCGCAAAGTCACGGGCCACTTGCTCCGCGTACCGCTGTGCGAGAGCTGGCTCGTTGTTCGTCGTGACGATGATGCAAGCACCCGCCTGCGGATGGTCGGCACCGAAGAAGCCATGAAATGCGGAAACCGACAGAACCTGCTTTTCACGTTCGAGCGCGCGCATGCGAGCGACGAAACCCTGGACGGGTCCGAACGTGGTCGGCGCCACGGTCAGCAGCGGCAGGCTCACCGCGACACTGAAGGGCCTCACCCGGCCCTGCGCCTGCTCGATCAGCAGGTCCACCACACGCGCCGACTCCTCCGGAAAGTCTGTGTGCGGGTACTCCTTGCACGCCACGACGAAGTCCGCGGACATCACCATCTTCGCCGTGACGTTGCCGTGCAGATCGCAAACGACACCGATCGGCACGTCCGGGCCCACGATGGTTCGCACGGCCGCCAGCAGCTCGCCCTCGCAGTCATCGGTGTCCTCGGCGGCCATGGCTCCGTGCAGAAAGAGGTACACCAGATCGAGTGGCATGGCCGCCCGAACGCTTCCCAGCATCTCGGATTTCAGTGAGTCCCAGGTTGGCAGCCCCGCCCGTGCTGCTGGAATCGCGCAGCGGTAGGGTCCGGGCACGACAGTGAGTCCGCGCCGCACCGCCTGATCGTAGGCGCCGCGATAACCGAGCAGGTCGATGTTCGCCGGCGGTTCGGCGTCACTCACCGGTATCCATGCCAATTCGTCAAAGCTGGCCGATCCGGTCGGTACCGGGGAGAAATCGTTGGTTTCCTGAAACAGCCCGCCCAAGAACGCGCGCATCGCGGCAACTCCCTTTCGCGACAGCCTACGCTGCCGCCGGCACCCGGGCCAGACTCTGACATTGGCATTTGTGTACTACGTGTATATCCTGAGTATGCTGAACAGTGCAAGCGGCGTGGGCACCACGGCACGATATCTACTGCAACCTGGAGGGCACGAACCTGCCAAACGCTCACGCCATCACAGGCAATCCGTTATCGAGGGGGAGCGTGGCTGCGTACGGCGCAGCATCGGCCCCATTCGAAATGTTCAAGGCGCCGGGGCTAACCATCCTGCCGGCTCTGTACGCCAAGCAGTTCGGCTTCTCGCTGACTGCGATCTCGCTCATCATGTTGATTCTGCGGCTGTCGGACGCGGCGATGGATCTGATCGTCGGCTACCTCTCCGATCGTACCCGCTCGCGCTGGGGACCGCGCAAGCCCTGGATCGTCGCGAGCATCTTCGTTTTCGTGCCCGCCTGCTTCGTCCTATATGTGCCGGGCTCACAGCCATCCCTCTGGCTGTTCGCGATCGGCTACTTCTTCTACTTCCTCGGTTGGGCAATGTTCGACATTCCCTACACGGCCTGGGGAACGGAACTCGCAACGCGCTATCGCGACAGGTCGAAATTGGCGGTGTCTCGGCAGCTGTTCTCCAATGCCGGACTGCTCGTCGTCGCGCTGCTTCCGATGCTGCCGTTTCTGCCGTCGACGGACATGAATTTCGAAGTCATCGGCTTGACCGCGTGGCTCATGGTGTTTCTCTATCCCGCCATGATCGCTTACGCCGTGACAGCAACGCCTTCGGGCGCTTCATTGGCGCCCGTGCAGGGCGCGAGCCTGCGCGAGAGTTTGCGTGCTGTTCGAGGCAATGGGCCCCTGCTGTTGTTCCTCGGCATGTCAGCCTTGTCCGATCTCGCCATGGGTATCTTCGGCGCCATGGCCTTTATCTTCTTCGACACCTATCTCGGGATCGGCGCGTCGTTCACGCTTATCTTCGTCACTGCTCTGGCCGTGTCCATGGTGTCCCTGAAGCTCTGGCAGGTCGTCGTCGCGCGTACGTCGAAGCGAGCCTTGCTGCTCGCCTGCCTGCTGCTCGGCGCCGTCCATGGGGTTGCAGTCCTCTGGATCACCCCCGGCCCGCTCGCGCTGCCATTGTATGTAGGCTTCCTGACGGTTTACTACATCCTGTCGGTCGGCCGGGATGTCGCGATGTACGCGATGATCGGCGACATCGTCGATTACGACACGCTGAAGACTGGCAGCAACCGCGCCGGGCAGTTCACCTCAGCGTGGATGGTTTTCAGGAAACTCGCGTACGCGTTGGGACCGGTCATTGGGCTGTTCGTCGCCGGCGCTGCGGGTTACGTGCCCTCCGCGCCCACCAACGACGCGCTCGGCATATTCGGCTTGAAGGCTGCCAACGGCTACCTGCCAGCGTTACTGCTCGTGGCTGCTGCCGCCCTCGCGATGCGCTTCCCGTTATCCGAGGAGCGACATCGCATCATTCGCCGGAGGCTCGAGCAACGCGCCGCCAGAGCCTCCGGCGCGACACCGGCGACCCCACTGACTGGAGGCATGACGTGATCAAGGTGATGTGGTTCCTCAAACGTGCGCAGAATCTGTCACTCGACGAGTTCCGACAGTGGTGGCTGACACGACACTGTCACGACGTTGCGCGGGCACAGGCGCCCCATCTGCTCCGGTATGTCGTCAACATTCGGGCGAACGAAGATGATCTCTCGGGCAAGCCGTCCAGCGAGCCGGAATGGGACGGCGTCGCGGAACAGTGGTTCAGGGACGCATCGGCATTCAACGCCGTGTATGGAGCTCCGAGCACGACGCGTGCCGACACGCTCGCCAACACCAGCCGGTTCCAGCGCCTGATCGTCACAGAGCATGACATTCCGCCTCCGCATCCTGTCGTGGCCGCGCAGGTGCCCGGGCCGGCATGATCGTCAGCGCCGACATCGTTGAATGTGACGTGTTGATCATCGGATCCGGTGCCGCGGGGCTGTCTGCTGCGTTGACGGCGTCGGTGCTGGGACTCAATGTGCTCGTCTGTGAACAGGCTTCGACGATCGGCGGCGCCAGCGCGGTCTCAGGAGGCGAGGTCTGGATTCCGCGAAACCGACAGTCCCAGGGCACATCCAGTGGTGCCACGTCGAGTGATACTGCGACGAGCGCGATGGACTATCTGGAACAGACACTGGGGCCGTGGCTCGACCGGCCGCGCGCCGAGACGTTTGTGCACCATGCGGCCGAAGCCCTCGCATTTCTCGAGGACCACAGTCTGGTTGAGTACGAACTGCTGCCCTACGTCGTCGACTATTTCAGCGATCACCGCGGCTCGACTCGCGGCTTGCGCACGCTTGGCGCCGTTCCATTCGATGGGCGCACCCTCGGGCCCCACTTCAGCACGGTGAGACCTCCTCTGGCGATCGGCACGATACTGGGCGGCATGTCGATCGGACGAGACGACCTGCCCCACTTGCTCAATGTCACTCGATCGCTGAGCTCCGCAACTCACGTCGCCCGAATGTTGCTGCGCCACGCGTCCGATCGCCTACGCGGATATCCGCGCGGCACGCGCATGGTGATGGGCAGCGCCTTGATGGGTCGCCTTTTCAAGACGCTGCTGGATCGCAAGGTTCTGATCTGGCGCAACGCACGAGTCACGGAGTTACAGTTCACTGACGGCCGGGTGTCCGAAGCCGCCGTGCGCGTCGAGGATTCAGAACGCAGGGTGCGCTTCCGTCGCGCCGCCATTCTCGCCAACGGCAGCTTCTCCGGCAGTGTGGCGATGCGCGCGAAATACTTCCCGCATGTCGAAGCCGGCCAGGCCCACCATTCGAATGTGCCTGCCAGCAGCGACGGATCCGGCCTGCTCCTGGGCGAGCGTTGCGGCGGGGTCATCGACCGGCAGGTCGCCCAGCCCGGTGCCTGGGCCCCCGTCTCGTTGCTTGCGGCCGCCAATGCGTCGGTACGCGCGTTCTCGCATTTTGGCGACCGAGCCAAACCCGGGGTCATCGTGGTGAACAAGGCGGGAAAACGATTCGCCAACGAATCGCTCAACTATCACGACTTCGTTCAGGCCATGTTGACGGACTGCGCCGGCCAGCCGGTAACCGAGGCGTTTATCGTCACGAGCCATCGCCATCTTCGCAAGTACGGTCTTGGCCGGGTGCCCGCGTTTCCAGGCCGCATCTCGCCGTTCCTGCGATCAGGCTACCTGCTCAAGGGCCGCACGGTACGCGAACTGGCGGATCGCATCGGGGCGCCTCCCGCGACATTGGTCGAGACGATCGACACGTTCAATTCGAACGCTCGTCGTGGCATCGATCCGGAATTCGGCAAGGGAGCAACGCTCTACGAACAGGCAGCCGGGGACCCGCAGCAAAGCCCGAATCCCTGTCTTGCGCCTCTCGATATCGGACCGTTCTACGCGATCCGGATGATTCCCGGTGACATCGCGACCCTCGCGGGCTTACGCGTCGATCCGCGTTCCCGAGTGTTGAGGGGCGACGGATCTGTTGTTCCTGGCCTGTACGCCATCGGTACGGTTGCGCGCAGCGTCATGGGAGGGATGTACCCGGGTGCCGGCGCCATGCTCGGCCCTTCCATCACGTTCGGGTATCTGGCC
>CAMDXD010000280.1 GCA_945877995.1 Bordetella parapertussis | reverse complement strand
GCAGCCTTCGTGTTGCCCGGCGAATAGCTGACCACCACCTTGTCGCCCATGTTGGACAACTTGGTCGCGATCGCCTCGCCCAGCCCGCCCATGCCGCCCGTCACCAGTGCCACTCGTTTCGTCATCAGGTCCTCCGTTGCTTCATTGATCAATGCATCCTTCGTCCGACATTGTCCGGACATGCGCCAGATCGCATCGCACCCCCGATGGCCGCCAGATGGCAAGAGAAATACGGTAACGACGTATCGTGACGAAGATGTTAACCCAAGCCTTCGCCGGCTCCAGCGAAAACCGCTACTGCCAAGCAGCAAGCGTGCCAGCTGAATGACGCGTGCAAGGCCGGCGCGGGCTGTGCCGTTCAGCGTTCCAGCACGTAGCGCCCCGGCGCGCGATCGAGCGGCGGATGTGTCGGATCGGCATCGATGTCGGGCGCTTTAACGCGCCGGCCGGAGCGCTTGCTCAGCCAGCCCGCCCAGTGAGTCCACCAGCTGCCTTCGTGGCGGCTGGCCGTGGCGAGCCAGGCCTCGGGCGTCTTCGTGCGCGCCGGTGAGCCGGCCGCGCCGTCTGTGGCGAAGAAATGCCGGCGGTTCTTCGAGGCCGGGTTCACGACGCCTGCGATATGGCCACTGGCGGCCAGCACGAAAGCCCGGCTGCCGCGCAGCAGCCCGCGCGCCAGCCATGCGGTGCGCCAGGGCACGATATGGTCTTCCTCGGCCGCGAGCAGGTACCAGGCCGACCGGATCGCCCGCAGGTCGAGCGGCACGCCGGCGAGTTGCAGGCGGCCGGGATGGCGCAGGTTGTTCTCGAGGTACATGTGGCGCAGGTACCAGGTGTAGAGCACGCCGGGCAGGCTGGTGCCGTCGCTGTTCCAGTAGAGCAGGTCGAACGGTTCCGGAGCCTTTCCCTTCAGCCAGTGGTCGACCACGAAGCGCCAGATCAGGTCGTTCGCGCGCAGGCTGGCGAAGGTGAACGCGAGGTCGCGCCCGCTCATCACTGCCGGTTCGGCGGACGGATCGAACCGGCGCTCGCAGGCTTCGACCGCGTCGCGGTCGATGTAGACGCCGATGTCGCCGACGTCGCTGAAGTCGAGCATGGTCGCCAGCAGGGTGGTCGATGCGACCGGGTGCTCGCCTTGCGCGGCGGCCAGGGCAAGCGCGGTCGACAGCAGCGTCCCCCCGACGCAGAATCCCAGTGCATTTACCTGCGCGCTGCGCGAGACCTCGAGTGCGATGCGGATCGATTCCAGCACGCCACGCTGCGCATAGTCTTCCCAGCGCAGGTGGCCGAGTTCCGCCGGTGCATTGCGCCAGGACAGCATGTACACATCGAAGCCCTGTTCCAGTGCAAAGCGCACGAACGAGTTCCCGGGCTGCAGGTCGAGGATGTAGTACTTGTTGATGAAGGGCGGCACGATTACGAGCGGCCGCGCATGCACGGTCGGCCCGGCGGGCTGGTAGTGGATCAGTTCGACGATCTCGTTGCGGTGGATGACCGCACCCGGTGTCAACGCCAGGTTACGGCCGACCTCGAACGCCTGTTCGTCGGTCATCGTCAGGGCGCCTCGGCGGGCGTCCTCGGCGGCACGCTGCAGCCCGCGCGCGAGGCTCTCTCCACCACTGCGTGTTGCCAGCTCCAGCACTTCCGGATTGGTCGGCGCGAAATTCGCGGGCGACATCGAATCGATCCATTGCCGCAGGAAGAACCGGGCGTGCCGTTCGCTCGCGGGATCGAGGGCAGCTGCCGAGATCGCCCCGTCGAGCCAGCGTTCGTTCAGCAGTTGTGCCTGCCGCAGGTACTCGAACCAGGGGTGGGACTGCCAGGCGGGTGCACTGAAGCGGCGGTCGCGCGCGGCCAGCGCCTGCAGTTCCGGGTCGGGCGCTGCCTGGGCGGGCTGCCCGATCGCCGATTGCCACAGCGCCAGGTGGCGCTCGGTCAGCTCGCGGCCGAGCGTCTGCCAGGTGCCGGGTTTGCGCTCCAGTGCTGCGGCCAGTGTCGCGAACGCACGCGCGATGGCCGGCGTCTGGTTCACGCGTCCCTCCAGACAAGTGCGGCCATGCGTCCCGTCACCTTGTCGCGCCGGTAGGAGAAGAAACGGTCCGGATCGGATACCGTGCACAGGCCGCCCCCGTGCACGCGCTCGACCCCGGCGCGCGCCAGCCGGCGGCGGCCGAGCGCGAACAGGTCTGCATGCCATTTTCCGGGCGCCGCCGGCGATGGCACGAAGGCAGTGGTGTCCGCAGGATCCACCGCCAGGAACGCATCGCGCACGTCTGCGCCGACCTCGAATGCGGCGGGGCCGATCGCAGGCCCGAGCCACGCGATGATCCGCTGCCCGTCGACACCCATCGCGGCGAGCGTGTTCTCGATGGCTCCGCCCGCGAGGCCACGCCAGCCGCAGTGCACGGCGCCGACGCGCAGCCCGTCTTCGCTGCAGAGCAGGACCGGCATGCAGTCGGCGATCATCACCGTGCACACTGTGCGGCCGCGGTCGGTGAACGATGCATCGGCCTGCGGCGGCGCCGCGATCGAATGCGCGGCGACGACCTGGTTGCCATGGACCTGCTGCAGCCAGCGCGCCGGGCCCGGCAGCAGGGCATCCAGGCGATGCCGGTTCTCGGCCACCGCGGCGGGATCGTCGCCGGTCCGCGTGCCCAGGTTCAGCGAACGGTACGGGCCGGTGCTGACCCCGCCGCTGCGCGTGGTGCACAGCGCATGCACGCCCGGCGGGGCGGGCCAGTCGGGCACCACCATGTCGGCTGCAGTGATGAAACCCACGCCCGTCATGCCGGCGTGCGCAGCGCTTCGAGCGCCGTGCGGATGTCGTCCGGCAGCGCTGAACGGAAGCGCAGCGGTGCCCCGGTGACCGGGTGCACGAAAGCCAGTTCCACCGCATGCAGGGCCTGCCGGTCCAGGGCTGCGGAGGCGGCCGCCAGCGCGGGCGCCAGACGGCCCGCCTTCGGTGCGTAAACCGGATCGCCGAGCACCGGGTGGCCGAGCGATTCCAGGTGTACCCGGATCTGGTGGGTGCGGCCCGTGGAAAGGCGGCATTCGACCAGTGCCGCCCTGGCGAGCGGTTCGAGCAGGCGGAAGCGCGTCAGCGCCGGGCGGCCGCCAGCGACCACTGCCATCCGCACGCGGTTGACCGGGTGGCGCCCGATCGGTTTTTCGACTTCGCCCGATGGCGCAGGGATGCCGACCACGATCGCCTGGTAGATACGCTCGACCTCGCGGGCGGCGAGCGCGCGCACCAGCGCGGTGTGTGCGACCAGCGTCTTGGCGACCATCATCAGCCCGCTGGTGTCCTTGTCGAGACGATGCACGATGCCCGCGCGGGGCAGTCCCTCGATCGGCGGATGGTGGTGCAGCAGGGCATTGAGCAGGGTCCCCGTCCAGTTGCCGCTGCCGGGATGCACGACGAGCCCGGGTGGCTTGTCGAGCACGATCACCGCTTCGTCTTCGTGCACGACCTGCAGCGCAATCGCCTCTGGCAGCGCTGCATCCTGCCGCGGGTCGGCGCCGGGCGACACGTCCAGGCGCTCGCCGCCCCAGACCTTGTCCGCGCTGCGCACCACGCGGCCGTCGACCAGCACGCGTGCGTCGCGTATCCACTGCTGCAACCGGCTGCGCGAGTGTTCGGGCATCAGTGCAGCCAACGCCTGGTCGATCCGCTCCCCGGCGCTGGCCGCCGGGATCACCAGCTGCTGCGGCACGACCGCGCCGTCGGGCGCAGGGCGGTGCTCCGGCGCGCTGTCGGGTGACGGAAGGGTCGGGCTATACTGGTGGCGAATCAATTGCTTGCCATGGAACGGACGAATCGATGAAAGCCGCAGCTTCGAATCCCGATCGGCCGGATGCCGACCGGACCGGTAGTCCCTCGTGCCCGCCCGCGCCGGGCGCAAGGAGATGGCTGAGTGTACTGGCAGTGCGGCAGGCGGTGATCGCGGTCGTTGCGGCCGCCCTGATCGGCGGCTGCGCGTCGGTGCGCAACTACGACGAGACCCGCGGCTGGCCCGCGCCGAAGCTGTACGCGGAAGCGCGCGACGAGATGAACACCCGCAATTGGCCGCGTGCGATCAAGCTGTACGAGACGCTCGAGTCGCGCTACCCGTTCGGCCGGTACTCGCAGCAGGCCATGCTCGAACTCGCATACTCGCAATGGAAGGACTCCGAGCCGATCCCCGCCCTGGCGACGATCGACCGTTTCCTGAAACTCTATCCCACGCATCCCAGCGCCGACTACGCCTGGTACCTGCGCGGCCTGATCAATTTCAACCACGACTTCGGCCTGCTGGGCGCCCTGTCGCGGCAGGATGTCAGCGAGCGCGACCCGCGCTCGGCGCGCGAATCGTTCGATTCCTTCCGCGAACTGGTCACGCGCTTCCCCGACAGCAACTATGC
The DNA here is from genome assembly GCA_945877995.1 of Bordetella parapertussis. Lineage (GTDB taxonomy): Bacteria > Pseudomonadota > Gammaproteobacteria > Burkholderiales > CAIKXV01 > CAIKXV01. The sequence continues at coordinate 1,305 of CAMDXD010000280.1, read as the reverse complement.
GCCCGACGCCGCAGCGCGGATGAAGTTCGTCGTGAACATGCTCGCCTCGAACGAGGTGCACGTCGCCCGTTTCTACCTTCGCAAGGGCGCATATGTCGCCGCTGCCAACCGTGCACAGACGGCCCTGACCACCTACCCCCAGTCGCCCGCGAACGAAGAAGGCCTGCTCATCATGGTCAAGGCCTACGACTCGATGGGCCTGGCCGACCTGCGCGACGATGCCGAGCGGGTGATGCGGGCGAACTTTCCGAAGAGCAAGTACCTGGTCAGCGACCCGCGCGCGGACGGGCGGCGGTGGTGGCATCTCTGGTGACCTGGCAGCGCGGTCTTGTCAGGCCGCTCGACCCGTTGTCCTGCCGGCTGCCTTGACGCAGGCTCAGCGTGCTTCGAAGCCGGCATCGGCAATAACGGCGCGCAGCACATCCAGCGGCGCGGTAGCCGGGTCATGCTCGATGCTGGCCTGTGCCGGCGCCAGCGTGACCGTCGCGGACGCTACGCCAGGGGTCGCCTGCAGCGCGCGGGTCAGGCTGTTCACGCAGCCCTGGCAGGTCATGCCATCGACCGCGATGCGGATGGTTTCCATCGTTCAGGTTCCTTTCGTCGCAGGGTGTGCCGGGCGCCAGCGGCGCAGCAGCAGCGCATTGCCGACGACGCATACCGAACTGGCTGCCATCGCAGCGCCGGCGATCACCGGGTCCAGCAGTCCGGCGGCTGCCAGCGGGATGCCGAGCACGTTGTAGGCGAATGCCAGAAACAGGTTCTGGCGGATCTTCGCCATCGTCGCGCGCGACAGGTCGATCGCATCGACGACCTGAGATAGCCGACTCGCCATCAATGTGATGTCGGCCGTGTGCAGTGCTATGCCGGAGCCGCTGCCGATCGCGAAGCTCACATCGGCTGCGGCCAGCGCAGGCGCGTCGTTGATGCCGTCGCCGACCATCCCGACCGAGCGTCCGGCCGCCTTCATCCGGACGGCTTCGGCTGCCTTGTCCGCCGGCGTGCAGCGCGCTCGCCAGCGTTCGATGCCAGCCTGTGCGGCGATGCGTGCCGTGACCGCCGGATGATCGCCGGACATGATCAGGAGGTCGACGCCCGCGGCGCGCAGCCTGCGCACAGCGTCGGCCGTGTCGGGCCGCAACGCATCGGCCATGCCGACCATGCCCAGCGCCCGTCCGCCGTGGGCGACCGCTATCCAGGTCAGCCGGTCGGCATCGTCACCGGGAGGCTGTGCCTGCGCCGGTAGCGCGATACCCTCATCCTGCAGCCAGTCGACCGATCCGAGCAGCGCATCGTGGCCATCGATGC
>CAMDXD010000279.1 GCA_945877995.1 Bordetella parapertussis | reverse complement strand
CATCCCCGCCTTCGTGTCGCGGCTGTTTCGCCACTCGGGCGTGTACATCCGCACCGACCGCGGCATCGACAAGCCGCAGGACCTCGCCGGCAAGACGGTGGGCCTGCCCGAGTACCAGATCACCGCCAACGTCTGGATCCGCGGCATCCTGGAGGATGACTTCGGCGTGAAGCCCTCGTCGATCCACTGGCGCCGTGGCGGCGTGGAAGACCCGGGCCGCCTCGAGCGCGCACCGATCAAGCTGCCGCCGGACGTCGACCTGCAGCAGGTCCCGGACGGCAAGACCCTGTCCGGCATGCTGGAAGCGGGCGAGATCGACGCGATGATCAGTGCGCGTGCGCCGTCGTGCTTCGAGCGCGGCGCGAAGAACGTGTCGCGGCTGTTCCCTGACTACCGCACCACCGAGGAAGACTACTTCCGCCGCACGAAGATCTTCCCGACGATGCACATCATTGGTATCCGCAAGTCGCTGGTCGAGAAGCACCCGTGGTTGCCGGTCAGCGTGTTCAAGGCCTTCCTGCAGGCACGCGAGCTGTCGCTGTACGAGCTGGGCCAGATCGGCCACCTGTTCGTGAGCCTGCCGTGGGGCGTGTCCGAGTTCCACAAGGCCAAGCAGCTGATGGGCGAGAACTACTGGAGCTATGGCCTGGAGCCGAACCACCATGTGCTCGAGACCTTCACGCGTTACCACTTCGAGCAGGGCCTGTCGGCGCGCAAGGTCGCGCCGGAAGAACTGTTCTGCCCGTCGGTGCTCGACCTGTTCAAGATCTAGGGCGCGCACACCGTGGACCTGGTCATCCGGAACGCGAGGCTCACCGCCGCCGGACCGGGTGATCCGCTGGTGGACATCGGCGTGGACGGCGGCCGGATCGTCGCCGTCCAGCCGAAGCTCCAGGCCGAGGGGATGGTGCACGATGCCGGTGGCCACCTGGTGTCACCTGGCCTGGTCGAGAGCCACTTCCACCTCGACAAGGCCCTGATCGTCGACCGCGTGCCGATGCAGCCCGACCGGATGAAGCGCGACCACATGGAGCGCACCGCGTCGATCAAGCATACGTTCACTGCGGAAGACATCTACGACCGCGCGCGGCGCACGCTCGAGCAGAGCCTGCTGCATGGCGTGACCCATATGCGCACCCAGGTCGAGGTCGACCCGAACGTCGGCCTGCTCGGCTTCGAGGCGATCGAGCAGCTGAAGAAGGATTACGCCTGGGCGATCGACATCCAGTCCTGCGTTTTCCTGCAGGAGGGCTGGACCGGCGTGGCGGGCGCGGACGAGAACCTGGTGTCCTGCCTCGATCGCGGCGCACCGGTGGTCGGTGGCGGCATCCGCTACGACAAGGATGGTCCCGGACAGGTGCGCCGGGTGTTCGAGCTGGCGAAGCAGTACGACATCGATGTCGACTTCCACCTCGACGGCGGCTACGAGACCGGCAGCCTCGACTATCCGCAGGTGTGCGACCTCACCGAGGCGATCGGCTGGCAGGGCAGGGTAGCCTTCGGCCACGGGTCGAAGTACTCGTGCATGGCCGTTGCCGACCAGAGGGCGATCGGCCGCCGGCTGGGCGAGGCGGGTGTGTCGCTGGCGGTGCTGCCCGCCACCGACCTGTTCAACGCCGGCCGGCACATGGAACACAGCGTCATCCGTGGCGTGACGGATGCCAACACGCTGATCGAGCAGGGCGCCAACTGCACGATCTCCACCAACAACGTGTTGAACCCGTTCACGCCGCTGGGCGACTGTTCACTGACTCGCATCGTGAACCTGTATGCGAACGTCGTGCAGCGCTACGGGCCGCAGGACCTCGCGACCTGCTTCGAGATGATCACCGACCGCGCGGCGCGGGCGTTGCGCCTGCAGCGTTACGGCATCGCGGTCGGCAACGACGCCGACCTCGTGGTCTGGGGCGAGGACACCCCGGGCGACGTCATCGCGAAGGCGGCGCTGCCGCTGGCCGGCTTCAAGCGCGGGCGCCGGCTGTTCCAGCGCGAGCTGCCTGTGCTCCAGCGGCCCTGAGCGCAACCGCATCCTTCTTGGAATCCATCAGCAACGACATCCGGGGAATGACATGGCTCGACACCTGAAGATCGCGGCGGCCCAGCTCGGGCCGCTCCACCTGGCCGACACCCGTACCACCGCGACCGTGCGGCTGGTCAAGCTGCTGCGCGATGCGCATGCGATGGGCGCGCGCTACGTGGTGTTCCCGGAACTCGCGTTCAGCACCTTCTTCCCGCGCTACTGGTTCGAAGACCAGGACGAGGTCGACCGCCGTTTCTACGAGTTCACGATGCCTTCGCCGGAGACGCAGCCGCTGTTCGACGAGGCGAAGAAGCTCGGCATCGGCTTCTACCTCGGCTATGCCGAGCGCATCGTCGAAGACGGCGTCGTGCATCGCTACAACACCGCGATCCTGGTCGGGCCAGATGGACGCATTGCCGGCAAGTACCGCAAGATCCACCTGCCCGGCCATGCCGAGCACAAGCCCGAGGCGGCGTTCCAGCACCTGGAGAAGAAGTATTTCGAGGTCGGCAACCTGGGTTTTCGCGTCTGGAAGTTCATGGACATGATTGCCGGCATGCTGATCTGCAACGACCGGCGCTGGCCGGAAGCGTTCCGCGTGCTCGCGCTGCAGGGGGCGGAGATCGTCTCGCTCGGCTTCAACACGCCAAGCGAGAACCTGCACTACCCCGAGCCGCCGGCGCTGCGCGTGCACCACCACCTGATCATGGCGCAGTCGATGGCCTTCCAGAACGCTACCTGGCTGGTCGAGACCGCCAAGTGCGGCTTCGAGGACGGCAACCGCATGTTCGGCCATTCGCTGATCGTCGCCCCGACCGGCGAGATCGTCGCCAAGTCGGTCAGCGAGGAGGACGAGGTGGTCTGCTTCAACGCCGATATCGACCTGGCGAACGACCTGAAGAAGACGATGTTCAACTTCGCCGCGCACCGGCGGCCGGAGCACTACAAGCTGATCGTGGAGCGGGTTGGGGCGGAGGTGACGCCAGCGGAGGGGCCGTAGTCAGTGAGCTGCCGGGCCGTCCCTACCATTGGTCGGGCGGTCGCCTTGACGTGTGGAACACGCGCAGGATTTCCACTGTGTCGCCGCGCACGCGGTAGGGAACGCAATAGGGTGTCCGGGCAACGATCAATTCCCTGGTGCCCGGAACCCGGCCGGGACGGCCGAGTCCTGGTTGCTCGGCGAGGATCGATACCGCACCGAGGATTCGCTTGACGACGAAGTCGGCGGCCACGGGATCATCGGAAGCCATATGTGTCGCTTCCTGGTCGAGGTTCAGCAGTGCAGCGCGCAACCACCTAACGCGCATTCACGTCCCACTTGCGCGCCAGTGCGTCCACATTCGCTTCGGACGCGAAGTCGCCGGCGTCCGCTTCCCTCAACGCGGCCTGCACTTCCCGGATCTGCCATTCGTTGGTTTCGACGTACTGCCGGATCGCCTCCGCCGCGAGGAACGACTTGCTGCGCTGGGTCGCCGCTGCGAGGCCTTCAAGGCGATCTTTCACGTCATCCTCGATGCGAACAGTCATGGTCGTAGACATGAGCAGGCGCCGTGTGATTATATGTACACAAGGTAGCACAGTTCGCAACAGGTGTGACGAAGGGCGGCGGCACCCAGGTCCTTGCCATGTGACGGAACCAGGATGGGCACCTCTTGACCAGCGAAGTCGGTGTCGCTACCGTCTACAGACGCTGGCTCGATTAAGTATCTCTTTAATCAGCTCCTCAGTGGGCGTCGAGGCTCTGCCGATCGCCTGAAGATCGCGCTCGCGGAGCTGGCGCCAGGCGATGTGCCGTCAGACGCAGATGTCAATTCGAACATTGCTCGTGCTCAATCGATGAGCCCCGGTGAGTACTGGAACGCTGTGGAAACGGGTGGGGAGTGGGATTACAAGACCACTCGAGGCGGCAGGTACGAGGATTTCGGCAATTTCAATTTTGGCGCGACGTGTGGCGCTGTTACCTTCTCGAATACGGCTTGTAGCGCAGGTGCTGGTTGGTATCAGCTGTATCAGAATCCGAAGGCAGCCGAGGGCGGACCCTTCGGACCCACTTGGGGAGACCAAGCGAAAGATCAGTTCTGGATCTCACGCGGGCAGCGCTACTACCGCACGTATCAGATCGAGACCTCCTCGTGGACCTTCTTGCTTCAGCAGAAGCGGCGCAAAGAGTGATTATCCAAGTTGCATTGGTCGTCGCGATCACTTCGGCCTTCTTGCTGGCGGGGTGTGACAAGCCGCAAGCAACGCTGGAAGATGCAGCGGTGCGCGCGCGCTCTGCAACCCCCGAGGCACTTTCGCAAGTGAAGCGAACGTCAGCGATTCTGGTCGGCAGCACCATTGTTTGGGCAGACCAGCGACAGGTGCGATACCGCCAAGATGATTCGTACGTCACGGACGAATGGGATCACGCTGCCGTTGATCCGAAAGTTAAAGAAACCGTGCTCGGGGTGCTCAAGGGATTATCGCTGCGTTCAGTGTCCGTCGATGGGGTACGTGTGACGTATGTTCTCTCTGGTGTCGGGATAGCACCGTCAGGAAGTGCAGTGAGCTGGATTGTTTCGCCGCGCGACAATGTCGGGTGCCTCCTAGTCCCACGTGTCGACGTAAATGGTTCCAGGTCGGAATGCGAACATTTGACTGACAACGTCTATCTGTTACTTGCCCGATAGCGAAGTACCTCCGCCTCGAATGCCGCTGCTGCACCCACGAACTCACAGGTGGAGACGAACACTCGGCTGCAAGGTTGCTCGCCCTTCACGCTTGGCGTAGAACATGCATCTGGTAATAATTCAGCGAGGTACGAGGCCGGGCCTCGCGCGAGGCGTTCAAGCAGTTGATGCGCCAGAGGAAACCGCCGCCCTTACGACGAAACTGCGTCGGGGCGGCTTCAGTATCTCTTTAACTGCTTGGCACACCAGGAGTGTGCGAAACAAATGCGGAAGGACGGTGACGGGTTTTTGGATCACCGCCGTGTTGGTAACAGTATCTACGACGTACGCCTAAACGCGCTCTGCGCTACTGCCGAGTGCGTAGCGCTTCAAGCCAACGTTGATTGGACTGACCAGCGGTCCGAGCATTATCGGCAGGCACTGTCTGCGGACCTTGAAGGGAAGATGAAGAACACGGTTACGTCGGTCGTGATGGTCAGCGGCGCTGGCTTTCCCGGCCGAGTAGCTGGCGGATTAAGCCTCGCATGGGACTTCGGGCAGGCAGCAGCGGGCGATCTGAAGTCGATGTTTAGCGTTGCGCAGCAGTTCCTGATGGATAGGTATCAGCGTGGCTTGGGCGTGGCAAGCGGCATTCGCGCTCGAGTCACGGAGGCTTACAACCGGTTAGCGACCGACTGATGGCACGGGTCACTATTGTTTGTTGGCTGCTGGCAGGAGCCGGTTCGGCGACAGCATCGATCGCTTTATGGCCGCAGTGGGATCACGCCTTGGCGTTATCAGGAATGATGATGTATTCCGCTTACTTGATCTCCGGTGGAATGCGGCGACAGGAGGTTGTACTGGGTCCGGTGCCCGTAAACACAGCGGACTCGACAGAATGGCGATGGGCAGTGGTTGCGCTGGGTATGGCCGGGCTAGCAGGCGGCATTCTGCGGACTGCGTATTTGCTGGCTTGAGTATCTCTTTAACGCCTGTAGTCGCGGCAAGTGCTTCGACTTCACTGCGGCGAACGTCGAGCAGCATTATCGAGATGGAAGCGGC
>CAMDXD010000278.1 GCA_945877995.1 Bordetella parapertussis | reverse complement strand
AGCCGGCCCAGGCGCTCGGCGTCCGACTTCATCAATGCAGCGAACTCGGCCGGGCTACCGCCGAGCGGCTCGGCACCGATGCCGACGATCTGCTGGCGCACCTCGGGCTGATTCAGCACGCCGACGATCTCGCGGTTGAGCCGGTCGACGAGCGGCACCGGCGTGCCGCGCGGGGCCAGGAAGCCGAACCAGATGTTGGCCTCGAAACCGGACAGCCCGGCTTCGGACACGGTCGGCAGGTCGGGTAGCGCGTCGGACCGCCTCAGGCTGGTGATCGCCAGCGCGCGCACACGCCCGGCCTTCATCTGCGGGATGCCGACCAGCAGGTTCGGAAAGGTCATCGGGATCTCGTTACCCAGCACCGCAGCGAGCGCCGGGCCGATGCCCTTGAACACGATCGCGGTCATGTCGACCTTGCCCATCTGGGCCATCAGTTCACCAGCCAGGTGCGGCGGGCTGCCGACGCCAGAGGTACCGTAGTTCATCCTGCCCGGGTTGGCACGCGTCCAGGCCAGCAACTCCTGGATGTTGTTGACCGGCAACGACGGATGGACCACCACGATGAACGGCGAACTGGCGGCGAGCGCCACCGGGGCGAAGTCGCGCAGCGGGTCGAACGAGAGCTTCGGATAGAGCGCCGCCATGATGACGTGCGAGTTGTTCACGACGATCATCGTGTAGCCGTCGGGCGCCGCACGCGCGGCGATCTCGGTGCCGACGACGCCACCGGCTCCGGGCCGGTTGTCGACCACGACCGACTGGCCGAGGCGCTCCTGCAACCGGGACCCGACCATCCGCGCGATCGCATCGTTACCCCCGCCGGGCGCCAGCGGCACCAGGATACGGATCGGCTTCACCGGGAATTCGCCCGGCTGCGCGAATGCCGCCGACGGTGCAAGCATCGCGAACAGCGCACACAATGCGCCACCCAGCGCCGATGTCCTGGTTGCGCCGGCTTTCGCCCGCTGCAATGGTCCGTTTGCCGTGGTCTTGCGTATCACTGGGTGTCCTCCATCGATGGTCGCGCCGGGGCACTTCATGTAGCGGGCGCCCTGCAGGCACCCTTCTACGGAGTATATGTGCGATGCGCACCGAACTGATCACCCTGGCCACGGATACCACCCCGCTCGATGGCGCGTTCTATCAGCCGGATGACAAGCCTGCGATCGGCAGCGTGCTGCTGTTCCACGGCAACCGGATGAACTTCCTCTGGGGCGCACCGCGCTTCCTGCCGCCGGTGCTCACCCGCCTGGGCTATGCGTGCCTCGCGTTCAACCGGCGCGGCCACGACATCATGAGCATCCGCGACTCCCGGCAGGCCGAAGGCGCGGCCTGGCAGATGACGCAAGAAGCGATCGAGGACAACCGCATCGCCGCGCGCTGGCTGGCGCAGCAGGGGCTGCCGGACCCGGTGGTGATCGGTCACAGCAATGGCGGGATGCTGGCGGTACGGCATGTCGCCGACCATCCGCGCACGCCCGGGCTGGTGCTGCTGTCGGCCCAGTGCGGCGGCACCGGGATGGTGCGGCACGCAGCGGCTGCAGGCGCGCTCGACGGACTCGACCTGGACGCGGTCGCGGAGACGGCGCGCCGGAAGGTCGCACAAGGGCGCGGCCGTGACCTGATGCACCTTCCCGGCTGGTGGTACGTGTCGAGCGCCGAGAGCTTCCTCGACCGGATGGATTTCCTGCCCGACACGCTCGGCCTGGCACCTCAGGTCCGCTGTCCCACCCTGTACCTGCGCGGCGACAGCGAGCCTGCGGATCTGTATCCGGCCGAGGCATTCGCGCGGCGCTCGGCGGGGCCGTGCACGGTGTCGATCGTCGATCGCTGCGACCACTTCTATCGCGGCCGCGAAGCCGAAGTCGCATCCCGGGTCGCCGGCTGGTTCGAAAGTACTTTTGCCGCAGCGCGACAGGAAAACGCGATCGTCGTGGGCACGGTCGATGACGCGTCGCAGCAAGTTTCCCCGGGTCACGAGATCGTTTCCCCGGGGAAGCCATCGACGGTCCGGGGCGCGAAATAGCGCGCGTTATACTCGCCTGCGATCGATTGACTCGGTCGTGGATCGAAACAGTGCCACGCATGCCACGAGCGCGCGCCGGCCTCGTCCCAGCGGACGACAGTTCAACCTCTACCCAAGGTCACCCGCCATGAACCTGACCGACATGCACGCCGGCGCGACGCCCGACCCCGATCCCGCAGAGACGCAGGAGTGGATCGATGCGCTCGCGGGCGTACTCGAGAACGAAGGACCGGAACGCGCGCACTTCCTGCTCGAGAAGCTGGTCGATGTCGCGCGGCGCAGCGGCGGCTACCTGCCGTTCAGCGCGCAGACCGCCTACATCAACTCGATACCGCCGCACATGGAGGCGAAGTCGCCGGGCAACCACGAGCTCGAGCACCGCATCCGGTCGATCATCCGCTGGAACGCGATGGCGATGGTGGTGCGCGCGAACAAGCAGTCGTCCGAACTGGGCGGCCACATCGCCAGCTTTGCGTCCGCAGCCACGCTGTACGACGTAGGCTTCAACCACTTCTTCCACGCGCCGTCCGCGAACCACGGCGGCGACCTGGTGTTTTTCCAGGGGCACTCGTCGCCCGGGGTCTATGCGCGCGCCTTCCTCGAAGGCCGCATCACCCAGGACCAGCTCGACAACTTCCGCAAGGAGGTCGGGGGCAAGGGCGTTTCGTCCTACCCGCACCCCTGGCTGATGCCCGACTTCTGGCAGTTCCCGACCGTGTCGATGGGCCTGGGTCCGCTGCAGGCAATCTACCAGGCGCGCTTCATGAAGTACCTGCACGACCGCGGCATCGCCGACACCGCGAACCGCAAGGTGTTCGCCTTCATGGGCGACGGCGAAATGGACGAGCCGGAATCGCTGGGCGCGATCTCGCTCGCGGCACGCGAACGCCTCGACAACCTGGTGTTCGTGATCAACTGCAACCTGCAGCGGCTCGACGGCCCGGTACGCGGCAACGGCAAGATCATCCAGGAACTCGAAGCCGACTTCCGCGGCACCGGCTGGAACGTGATCAAGGTCATCTGGGGTTCGTACTGGGATCCGCTGCTGGCGAAGGACAAGTCCGGGCTCCTGCTCAAGCGGATGGAAGAGTGCGTCGACGGTGAATACCAGACCTTCAAGTCGAAGGATGGCGCCTACGTGCGCGAGCACTTCTTCGGCAAGTACCCGGAACTGCGCGAGATGGTTTCGACCATGTCCGACGAAGATATCTGGCGCCTGAACCGCGGCGGCCACGACCCGCACAAGATGTACGCGGCCTACAAGGCGGCCACCGAGCACAAGGGCCAGCCGACCGTGATCCTCGCCAAGACCATCAAGGGTTACGGCATGGGCGAATCGGGCGAAGGCCAGAACATCACCCACCAGCAGAAGAAGATGGGCACGGTATCGATGCGGGCGTTCCGCGACCGTTTCAGCATACCGATCCCCGACGACCAGCTCGACGAAGTGCCGCTCTACAAGCCCGCCGAGGACAGTGCCGAGATGCAGTACCTGCGCAGTCGCATCGTTGCGATGGGCGGCTCGGTGCCGCAGCGCCGGCGCGGCGCTGGCGCGCTCGAGGTGCCGCCGCTGTCGGCGTTCGAGTCGGTGCTCAAGTCCACCGAAGAGCGCGAGATCTCGACCACGATGGCCTTCGTTAGAATCCTCGGCACGCTGGTTCGCGACAAGGCGATCGGCAAGCTGATCGTGCCGATCGTGCCCGACGAATCGCGCACCTTCGGCATGGAAGGCATGTTCCGGCAGCTGGGCATCTACTCGTCGGTCGGGCAGCTCTACAAGCCCGAGGACGCCGACCTGCTGATGTTCTACAAGGAAGACAAGAAGGGCCAGATCCTGCAGGAGGGCATCAACGAGGCCGGCGCGATGTCCTCGTGGATCGCCGCGGCGACCGCCTACAGCGTTCACGGGGTCACGATGATCCCGTTCTTCATCTTCTATTCGATGTTCGGCTTCCAGCGTGTCGGGGACCTCTGCTGGGCCGCGGGCGATTCGCGCGCCAAGGGTTTCCTGCTCGGCGGTACCGCGGGACGCACCACGCTCAACGGCGAGGGGTTGCAGCACGAGGATGGCCACAGCCACCTGATGGCGGCGACGATACCCAACTGCATCACCTACGACCCGACCTTCAGCTATGAACTCGCGGTGATCATCCAGGACGGCCTGCGGCGGATGTACGCCAACGGCGAGGATGTCTACTACTACATCACCGTGATGAACGAGAACTACACCCACCCGGCGATGCCGGCTGGCGTGGAGCCGGACATCCTCAAGGGCATGTACCTGTTCCGCGAGGCCGCGGTGTCGAAGAAGGACAAGGCGCCGCGGGTGCAGTTGCTCGGCAGCGGCACCATCCTGCGCGAGGTGATCGCCGCGGCGGAACTGCTCGAGCAGGACTTCGGCGTGAAGGCCGACATCTGGAGCGCGACCAGCTTCAACGAGCTGCGCCGCGAAGGCATCGACGTCGAACGCTGGAACATGCTGCACCCGGCGGAACCGCCGCGCGAATCCCACGTGCAGAAATGCCTGAAGGACCGCGCGGGGCCGGTGGTCGCGGCAACCGACTACATGCGCAACTTCGCCGACCAGATCCGGCCCTACGTGCGCGGGCGCTACGTGGTGCTCGGCACCGACGGCTTCGGGCGTTCCGACACCCGGAAGAACCTGCGCCGCTTCTTCGAGGTCGACCGGCACTATGTTGCAGTGGCGGCGCTCAAGGCGCTCGCCGACGAGGGAACGATCACGATAGAGAAGGTGGCCGAGGCGATCGACCGCTACGGGATCGACACCGACAAACCGAATCCGACGACGGTGTAGGCGCATGGCAAACACGATGGAAGTAAAGGTCCCCGACATCGGCGACTTCAAGGACGTGCCGGTGGTCGAGATCATGGTCTCGCCCGGGGCGCGCATCGAGAAGGAAGACCCGCTGATCTCGCTCGAATCCGACAAGGCGACGATCGAGGTTCCGGCGCCGGCCTCCGGCACGGTGAAGTCGATCGAGCTGAAGGTCGGCGACAAGGTGTCGCAGGGCGCGCTCGTGCTGATGCTCGAAACAGACGACGCCGCGGCAGCACCGGCCCCGGCTGTCGTCTCAGAGCCGGCGGCCGCAGTCCCGGCTCCGGCCGCCCCCACCACAGCCGTCCCCGCTCCATCCGCCGCGGCCCCGCCGCCTGCCTACGCTGCGGTGTCTGCGGCTTCCGTCACCGCGGACACCGCAGACGACGAGCAGGCCGCCTCGGCTCAGGGCCTGCACGCCTCGCCATCGGTGCGCAGGTTCGCGCGCGAACTCGGCGTCGACCTGATGCACGTGGCTGCGTCCGGTCCCAAGGCGCGCATCCTGAAGGAGGACGTGCAGACGTTCGTGAAACAGACTCTCGCTGCGCCGCCGGCGCAGGCCGCGGCTCCGTCAGCAGGCCTGCCGTTCAACCTGCCACCGATGCCACAGGTCGACTTCTCGAAGTTCGGCCCGGTCGAGTCGCTGCCGTTGAGCCGCATACAGAAACTGTCCGGCCCGAACCTGCATCGCAACTGGGTGAGCATCCCGCACGTCACGCAGTTCGACGAGGTCGACATCACCGAACTGGAAGCGTTCCGCAAGGCCCAGCTGGAATCGCTCAGGAAGCAGGGCGTGCGCCTGACCGTTCTGGCCTTCCTGGTGAAGGCGGTCGCCGGGGCGCTGCGCGAGTTCCCTACGTTCAACGCATCGCTCGCTCCC
>CAMDXD010000277.1 GCA_945877995.1 Bordetella parapertussis | reverse complement strand
GTCGAGGTCGAACACCCGCAGCGAATGGCCACCGTCGAGCAGCCGCCCGCCCAGCGCCGTTCCCATGCGGCCGGTACCGATCAATCCGATCTTCATCGTCAGAGCCTCATCTTCAACGCTTCGACGCTCTAATTGGCCCGGTTGTGCAGGCGCGACTGCTCGCGTTCGTCGTCGGGCATGTCGTCGATCCGGTGCTCCAGCCAGTCGGTCGAACGCACGCTCGCATAGCGCGCCCCGCCTTCGGCCGCTGCCAGCCAGAACGGCTGCCCGCGCCGGACGTGCATCACGTCGCCCGGTACCAGCCGGCGCCGCTCACCGTCGAGCGACACCTCGAGCGCACCGCGCACCATGTAGAAAAACACCTCGTGCGGCGCGGGCGATTCCGCTGCTGGCGGATGCCCGGCCCGCGGCGCATCGACGAACGCGAAGGCCAGGCGCTCACCCTCGATCGTCGTCTCGCGGCGCCCGGAGATGGCCGGCGCATCGAACCCCTCGATGACCGGATGGAAGCAGGTGTCGATGCCCTCGACCACCATGCTGCTCACCCCCTTTTCGCGATGGCGGGTCGCCCCGTCCCCGCGCTCGCCCAGCTTGCCCTTGCCCTGCTCGTGCAGCCGGTTGATCTCGTCGATGGTGAGCGCCCGCTCGGGCACCTTCTCGTCGACGGCCAGCCCGACCACGGTCCAGGTCTTGTCCTTCATGTACAGGTAGGACAGGTCGCCATCCTCGGTGGCGCGCATCGAATGCCGGGCGAAGGCCGGTGCATGCACGAAGGTGCCGGGCGCCACCACCCGGCGGTCCTTGCCGACCACTGCATTGATCTTCCCGGCCACCGGGAAGATCAGCAGTTCGTTCGGGTGGTAGTGCAGCTCCGAACCGGTACCCGCGGTCTTGTTGACCAGGCAGAACCAAAGGTAGTCGCCTTCGATCACCGGCCCGCGGGCGGTGGACAGGTCGGGCGTGAGGTAGCTCTGCTCGATCGCTTCGAACCGGTGGAAAGGCATGTTGGCTCCTCAGCGCGCTGCGGTCTTCGTGGACTTCTCCTTCTTCGCCTTCTTTGCACCGGCACCCTTGCCGCGTCCGAAACCCGGCTCGTAGTGCGGGCCGGACATCGTGCCGTCCACCGCCATACCGATGATCCCGTGCGAGAGGTCCTTGATCGCGATGAAGATCACGTCCTCGTCCGGCGTGGACACCAGCGTGTGGGGCGCATTGGCCGGGATGTAGATCATCGAGCCGGCCTTGGCGACCACCGGCTTGCCGTTGACCGAACCCTTCAGCGTGCCCTTCACCACGTAGTTGAACTGCTCGTTCGGATGCGTATGCATGCGCGAGCCGGTACCGCGCGGCTTGTCGATCCAGCCCACCAGCATGCGGTCTCCCTCGACCACGCCGCCGGCCGAGGTGGAGTACCCGGTACCCGCTGGCACCTTGGTCAGCTTGGACATCTTGAACAGGTAGCCGTTGGAGCCGCCTGCCTTCAACGCGCCCTTGGTCTTGGTCTTCGAAGAGCGCTTCGCCGGTGCTGCCTTGCTCACGGCCTTGCGTACGACAGTCTTCTTCTTCGCTGCGGTGGCTTTCATCTGAATCCTTTCGTGTTCACGGGGAAAAATCGGAGCAAGGCCGTTCGGGGCCTGTCAGTCGTCGGTGATCTTCGCTTCGCGTATGACCTTGCCGAAACGTGCGATCTCGTTGTCGACGAAAGTGCGGAAGGCGGCTGGCGTTTCGCTGGTGACAACCGCCACTCCGCCGCCGAGCAGGCGTTCGGCGACATCGGGCTGCGCCATCGCCTTTTGCACGGCGTCGAACAGGCGCGCCACGACCGGCGCCGGCGTGCCGCGCGGCGTGAACACGCCCTGCCAGGAGCCGATCTTCATGTCGGGGAAACCGGCCTCGACCATGGTCGGCACGTCAGGCAGGCCGGCGACGCGCGCGGGCGCGACGACGCCGAGCAGGCGCAGCTTGCCCTGGCGCGCGAAGTTGACCGTCGAAGACAGCGTGAGGAAGGCGACCTGGGTCTCGCCCCCCATCAGCGAGGCTGCCGCCGGACCGGCACCGCCCTTGTAAGGCACATGCACCATGCGCGTCCCGGTCGCACGCATCAGCAGTTCGGTCTCGAGCCGGTTCGCGCTACCCGCGCCGGACGAGGCGAAGTTGTACTTGTCCGGATGCGCACGCAGCAGGGCGACCAGTTCCTTCACCGACGTGGCCGACACCGACGGATGCGTGACCAGCGAGCCGGGCACGTCGACCACCTGGCTCACCGGCACGAAGCTGCGCGTGGGATGGTGCGCGAACTTCGGATAGAGCGACGGATTGATCGCCATGGTGCCGACATTGCCGAGCAGCAGCGTGTGCCCGTCCGGCGATGCCGTGGCGGCGACCTCGACGCCGATATTGCCCGCGGCACCGGTGCGGTTGTCGATCACCACCTGCTGCCCGAGTTCGGCGGCCAGCCTGGGCTGGATGATGCGGCCCACGAAATCCGAGGCTCCGCCCGGTGCAAACGGCACCACCACGCGCACCGGACGCTGCGGCCACGCCTGGGCAGGAGAAGCGGCGACGGCCGGCAGGGCGACCACGGCGAGCATCGCCACGACCATTCCGGCAACGGCAGGCAGGTGCTGGCGATGGATGCTTCGAGTACGTGTATGCATGCTCATTGCGCCCGGATGTTCTGCGCCTTGATCAGTGCACCGAACGCCGCCATCTCGCTCTTCACCAGCGCGGCGAGTTCCGCGGGCGTGCTGCTGACCGCCTCGACGCCAAGCGCGGTGAACCGGTCCCGGACTTCCGCACCCTGCAGCGCCTTAACGAGCGTGGCGTTCATCTGCGCGATGATCGGCGACGGCGTTCCGGCAGTGACGAACAGCCCCCACCAGTTCGCGATGTCGAAACCGGGCAACACCTCGCTCACCGTCGGCATCTCGGGCAGCAGCGGGAAGCGCTGCCCGGAGGTGACGGCAAGCGCCCGCAGCTTTCCTGCCTTGACCTGGGTCAGCGCCGGGGCCATGTCCGAGAACACCACCTTGACTTCGTTGGCGACCAGCGCGTTCATCGTCAGCGGCATGCCCTTGTAGGCGATGTGCGCCATTTCGGTGCTGGTCATGCTCTTGAACATCTCGGTGGCGAGGTGGGCGATGGTCCCGATGCCCGACGAGCCATAGTCGACCTTGCCGCCTTCGGACTTGACCCAGGCGACCAGTTCCTTCATCGATTTCACCGGCACCGTCGGGTGCACCACCACCAGCTGCGGCGCGCGGGCGACCAGCGTCACCGGGGCGAAGTCCCTCAGCGAATCGTAGTTGACCTTGATCAACAGCGGATTGGTCGAGATCGGGGCCGCGTTGCCGACGAACACGGTGTAGCCGTCGGGCGGGGTCTTGGACGCGATCTCCGCGCCCAGGCTGCCGCCGGCACCCGGGCGGCTGTCGACCAGGACCGGTTGTCCCCACGCCTCGGTCATCTTCTGGCCCATGACGCGCGCGATGATGTCCGACGTTCCCGCAGGCGGGAACGGCACGATCATGCGGATCGGCTTGGCGGGAAACGCGGGCGCCTGTGCGATGGCAACGCCAGACCCGACCCCGACGAGCACCGCGCACAGCGCGGCAGCGCCGGCGCACCGTGTGGACGGCGCATTCCCGTGCCGCTGGGCGCCGGGCTTACAGATGGTGTTCATCATGCTTCCTCCTTTGGACGACATGTGCGCCTGGGCGCCGGACGTGCCGGTCTTTGCCGGCTCCGCCCCCCCCTGCCCTGTGTGCTACGTGCTACGTGCTGCTGCCCCCGTTCATTGACCGCCCGTCCCGGTGACGCTCGTGCCACCGCAGACGAACAGCAACTGGCCGGTGATGTATGCACTGCGCCGGTCGAGCAGGAACCCGGCGGCATGGGCAATATCCTCGGGCGTACCTACCCGCCCGACGAGGATTCCGTCGATCACCCGCTGGCGCTGCGCACTGCCCGGCGGATGGCCATTGTCGAACAGCTCGGACGCGACCGGTCCCGGGGCGATCGTGTTCACCGTCACCCCGTCGGCACCCGCTTCGACCGCGAGCGAGTGGGTCAGGCCGACAAGCCCTGCCTTGGTCGTCGCATACGCTGCACGGCCGACCTTGCCGAGCATCGCGCGCGAGGCGATGTTCAGGATGCGGCCATAGCGCGCAGCGCGCATGCCGGGCAGGAACGCCTGCGCCAGCACGATCGCCGCGGCCAGGTTGATCGCGAATACCTGGTCCAGGTCCTCGTCGGTCACCTGTTCGATGCGCCCGGGACGATTGACCCCGGCGTTGTTCACCAGGTATCGGACCGGGTGGGCGCGCGCGACCTCGGCCGCCACCTCGCGCGTGGCCGTGCGATCGGCGAGATCCACCGCGCGGTACGAGAGCCGGGGATGGGCGAACGATGGCGCACGCCGCTGCAGGGTGACCACGTCATGGCCCTGCTCGAGCAGCGTGCGGGCGATCGCCGCGCCGATGCCGGCGCTCGCCCCGGTGACAACCGCCGTTTCGCCCGTAGCCATCGGTTACAGGTAGTCCATGATCTTCCAGCTGCCGGGCGCGGCGTTGACGACGTTCTTCGAATGCCCTGGCCGCCGGTCGGCATACACCTTGCCTTCCTTCATCACGATCTGGATGTTCTGCTTCGCCTGCAGGCACTTGATGTCCGCCAGCGGATCGCCGTCCACAGCGATGAGGTCGGCGAGCTTGCCAGCCTCGAGCGTACCCAGGTCACGGTCGAGCTTCAGTGCCCGCGCGGCATTGAGCGTGGCCGTCTGCAGCGCATGCATCGGCTGCATGCCGAGGTCGACATACAGCCCGAGCTCGCGCGCGTTGGTCCCCATCTCGGGATCGAAGCCCATGTCGGTGCCCATCGCGATGTTCACGCCCCGGGCGTACATCTTCTGGAAGGTGTCGAAGCAGTTCTGCTGGATGCTCTTCATCTTCTTGATCACGAACATCGACGTGCCCTGCTCGCGGCGCAGTTCGATCGCATGGTCGGTGCGGTGGGAGAGCGTCGGCGTCACGTACACGCCTGACTCGCAGATCAGGTCGATGGTCTCGTCCTCGTGGAACACCATGTGCTCGAGCGTGTCGGCACCAGCCTTCAGCGCCATGCGCTGCGCAGATGGCGTGAAGCAGTGCACCGCACAGGGCTTGTGCATCGCATGCGCCTCGTCGACCAGCGCGTCGAGTTCCTCCTGCGTCATGTTCCGGATGTCCGGCTCTTCCTTGTCCGTACCACCCCCGCCCGAAGCGCAGGTCTTGATGATGTCGCAACCGGCGAGCATGTTCGTGCGCGCCAGCTTGCGCAGTTCCCACGGACCGTCGGCGGTCTGGAAACCGACGCGCAGCGCCGCGCGCGGCTGGATCAGGTCGAGGTGGGAGCCGGTGATCGAGGTGAAGGCCGCCACCAGCATGCGCGGGCCCTCGAGGATGCCGGCATCGAACGCATCGCGGATCGCGCAGGCCTCGTTGACCAGCAGCCCCCGGCTTGCCGCCAGCCCCATGTCGCGCAGCGTGGTGAAGCCCATGTCGAAGCACAGTTGCGCATGGAACACACCGTACATCTGCTGCAGTTCCGGCGTGATCTCCCACTGCGCCACCCGGAAATTGTGGAAGGTCAGGCAGTTGAACATCATCGTGTGGATGTGGCAGTCGAGCATGCCGGGCATGAGCGTCGCCCCGCCGCAGTCGAGCACCTGCGCGCCCGGGGGCACCTGGATCGACTGCCGGGTGCCGACCGCGAAGATGCGCTTGCC